>JBDGUY010000017.1:0-19817 GCA_039585935.1 Gemmatimonadota bacterium | reverse complement strand
AGACGGAGCTCGTCGCACATCTCCTGCGGCACGGGATTCAGGTCGAACGTCTGCTGGAGCCCGTAAGACTCCCGCTGCGCGGCTATGAAACCCGGGATTCCCTCGAGATGGTCACGGATCGCACGCTTGCGGCGGGAAGCTGGCTGGTGCGGTCCGATCAGGTTCGTCAGCGACTCCTGTTCACGCTGATCGAACCCGGTTCCGGGGACGGGTGGTTCAAGTCGTCTCTGAGCGAGCTCGACGAGTCCGAGACGGCTCCGGAGGACGGGGCACGTGAGTTCCCGCTGTACCGGTTCGACGGCCCGGTTCCGAGTCTGCCCCTGGTCGCGACGAGCCCGGATGACCTGGTGGATCCATACCCGGTGGGTGAACGATGAACCGGTGGGCCGCTGCGGCCCTGGGAACGGTCGTAGGTGCGGTTGCCTGGACCCGGCTGGCCACGCGCCGGAACAACCGCCTGATTCGCCCACCGGTGCGGGATCCGGATGGGAATCCGCAGGTATCGAACCGGCTCCAGCTGTCGGACGGAGAGGTCGTAGCCTGGATCGAGGCGGGCGAGGGCCCGGCCGTGTTGTTGATCCCCGGTGCCGACGGGATGAAGGAAACGTGGCGCTTCCAGGTTCCTGAGCTGGCGCGACGATTTCACGTGATATCGGCAGATCTAAGGAGCCGGTTTCCGGACCCGGCCACCTTCGACCTGTTCGCCGACGATGCGGTCGAACTGCTGGATTTCCTCGGCATCGAGTCGGTGGTCGTGGTCGGCCAGAGCCTCGGCGGAGCCATCGCGATTCGGCTCGCCACGAGGTATCCGAAACGGGTTCGGGGTCTGGTACTGGCGAATACGCTGGCACGTGTGAGCTACGAACACGTGGGACTGAACGCCACGGCGCTGGCGCCGGTGGCGGTCGCGGCGAATCGGTATCTGCCCACTGCGGCCGCTCGCTGGCTCGCGAAGCTGTGGAGTCAGCACGACGTATGGATCTTCGATTCCTCTCCGGGCTGGGAACGGGTCGTGGACTACGCCCTGTGGACCGGGTCACGCACCGAGCCGCCCCAGATTTCGGGCCGACGGATCCGGCTTCTGGATCCTGAAGACCTGAGGCCTGAGCTGGCGGGAATTCGGATCCCGACCCTGGTGCTCAAGGGTCCCCGCGATACCTACACTCCCGCCGCCTGGGCCCGCGACATCGCCGACCGGATCCCCGATGCGCGCTACGTCGAGATTGACGAAACCGGGCATTGCTCGCACATCAGCATGCCCGAAGACTTCAACCGCAAGCTCGTCGCGTGGCTTGATGAGCTCGACTTCGAGGAGGAAGGCGCTTGAGCGAGAAACAACGATTCTCCTCCCGCTGGAGCACGATGCTGGTCATGCTCGGCATGGCCGTGGGCACCGGCAATATCTGGCGCTTCCCACGCGTGGCGGGTACGAACGGGGGAGGCTCGTTCCTCATCGCCTGGGTGGTCTTCCTCCTGCTGTGGTCGATCCCGCTCATCCTCGTCGAGTTCGCTATGGGACGAGAGTCCAGGTGCGGACCGATCGGTGCATTCACCCGTCTGGTCGGTGAACGATTCGCCTGGATGGGCGCGTGGGTCGCTTTCACCGCCACGGCGATCATGTTCTACTACTCGGTCGTCATGGGCTGGACGCTCCGGTACCTGTGGGGGTCCATCACGGGTGGCATACCGATGCATTCCCCGGAGGCCGCCACGGCGTACTGGGTAGGATTTGCGGGATCCTGGACAGCAGTCCTGACTCATGCGCTGGCCCTCGGACTCGCTGTCTTCGTCGTGTCCCGTGGCGTCAGGGGAATCGAGCGGGCGGCAAGTGTGCTGATCCCGGGTCTGTTCCTGCTGGTAATCGTGCTCGCGGTTCGAGCGGTGACGCTGCCGGGCGCGGAACGGGGGCTCGCATTCCTGTTCACGCCCCAGTGGAGCGACCTGCTGGATGCACGAATCTGGCTCGAGGCCCTGACCCAGAATGCATGGGACACGGGCGCCGGGTGGGGCCTGATCCTCGCGTATGCGGTCTACCTCCGGCCGCGCGAGGACACGACGCTGAATGCGTTCGTTCTCGGGTTCGGCAACAACTCGGTCTCCCTGCTCGCGGGGATCATGGTGCTGTGCACGGCGTTCGCCATCCTCCCCGAGGCCGGCGAGACGATCGTCGGCGCCGGCAACGAGGGACTGACCTTCATCTGGGTCCCACAGCTGTTCGCCCGCATGCCGGCTGGCCGGCTGTTCATGTCGTTCTTCTTCCTCGCCCTCTTCTTCGCGGCCTGGAGCAGTTTGATCGCGATGATCGAGCTCGCCTCCCGCGTGCTTATCGATGCGGGTATGACTCGGGCCCGGGCGATCAAGGTCGTCGGGTTGGCTGGATTCCTGCTCGGGATGCCGTCTGCTCTGTCGCTCGAGTTCTTCCAGAATCAAGACTGGGTGTGGGGCGTCGGACTGATGCTGTCGGGCCTTTTCTTCGCATTCGGCGTAACGCGCTATGGCCTGGACCGCTTCCGCCGGACGCTGATCAATCGCTCGGGAAGTGACTTCCAGATCGGTCGGTGGTGGAATGCGGCCATGGTGCTCGTACTTCTCGAAGCGGTCGTCCTGCTCGTGTGGTGGATGAGCCAGGCGGTGAGTGAAGAGGGATTGTGGGCCACATTCACCCCGTTTTCCAGCTTCAACGTCGGCACAGTGCTGTTCCAATGGGCGCTCGCCCTCGTGGCGTTCCTCATCTTGAATCCGGTTCTGGCAAGCCGGTTCGCGGGTGGTCCCGTGGAGCCAGAGACCGAGGAACTCGGGACCGGATCGTGAATCCCGTACGCTCCGCCGATCGGTACAGCATGGCCCTCCTGATCACGGCATCCGCTTTGTTCGCAAGCTGTGCAACGAGTCCGACCGGTACCGGGCCGGAAGCAGGACCCGACCCCGCTACCGTTACGGCTCCAGACAGGACGACAGTCGCCGACGAAGCCGGTGCCCGGTCCACCGGAGGTACGGATCTCGTGCTGGACGGTGTTCCCGTGTGGACAGATCCGGACGCGGATCTCCGCCCGCCGATCGAGGAGACGGAAACTGCTGTCGGATCCCTGGAGATGGTCCTGCACGCCCCGAAATCGCCGCTTCCCTCAGGGTTACCCTTGCGGATACTTGCCTCGACGGATGCACGAGAAGAACCCTGGTCTGCCCCTGTTGCGTGGTCTTCCTCGGACAGGACGGTTCTGCGCGTCAGCGATGCCGGAGTCGTTACTGGCCTGGCTCCGGGCTCGGCTCTGATCACCGCGACGAGCGGTCCGGCGTCGGCCGTTCTCCGCCTCCAGGTAATCCCGGACCAGGCCCGCATTCTCACCGTGTCGCCTGCCGAGGCCAGCGCACTGTCCGGAGAAGTCCTGCACTTCACGGCGAGCGTCCGGTCAATGACGGGTGTAGAGCTGGAAGACGGGCGCGTGAACTGGTCATCGACGCCGATCGAGGGTGTGCGACCCGCCCGCGTCGATCCGGACGGAGCATTCGTCGCTCCCGGGCCTGGAGCCTGGCTGGTGACGGCGGCTCGGGGCTCGCTCTCGTCCACGGCCATCGTATCCGTGACATCCAGACCCCGGACTGCGACGCTCCTGCCGATAGCGGCGATCCAGCTGCCGATGGATGGTGGCCTGGCAGCCGGAGTCAGGGTGTTCGAAGGGATCGACGGACGAGACTGGGCCTGGGTATGGACGGACTCCCCAGCGCGGATCCACATCCTGGAGGTCTCGGATCCGGAGCACCCGAGGTACGAGCGGTCGATCGATCCCGGGGCGGACCGCGTGCACGATCTGGAGATCGGAGGCGGGAATGCCTGGGCCGTCGCCGCCATGTCCGGTGCGGACGCGGACGGAGCGGGATTGCTGGTTCTGGACCTGTCGATACCAGCCAGTCCGGAGCCGCTGGCGAGGCTGGGCGACGACCTCGCCGGCGGCGCCTCGGCGGTTGATGTGGATCACGACCAGGTGTGGGCGGGTTCGATCGGAGACGGAAAGCTCGTCGGGTTCGATTTCTCGGTTCCCGACCAACCGACACGGAACGGAAGCTGGCACGCGACCTCCCGGGGAGAGACCGACGGCTACATTGCCGACATCGATGCCGCGAACGGAATCGCGCTGCTCGCCCGCTGGAACGACGGGCTTGCCGTGCTCGACGTTGGAGCTGGGATCAGCGGCGGAACCGAGGCGCACCCCGTCCTGGTGTCGGAGTATCGGTACCGGGTTCGTCGTGATGGTCGTCGGTGGGGGAACACACTCCGGGTCAGGCGCTGGCGAGACTGGGTTCTACTGGGGACCGGAATCGATGGCTGCGAATCGTGCGTGGATGGACCGCGGGGCGGAATCCGCTTGCTCGACGTGACCGAAATCAGGAGTCCACGTGAGGTAGCCAGCTACCGGGTGCCGGAGGCCGGGATTCGCGATCTCGAGATCGATCGGCGCACGGAATCGCTCATCGCGGCATTCGGCACGGGAGGGCTCCGGCTCACGGACCTGTCCGGGGAGCTGCGCGGCGAGCTGTACGCACAGGGCCGCGAAACCTCGACAGCTCCCACCGGCGCCTGGCACGGCGGGATTCCGAGCCGCTCCCTGGCCCGAGGGGCAAGAGTTCTCAAGCAGGCAGTATTCGTCGCCGACATGTACGCCGGACTTCAGGTGTTCAGAGTGGGGTCGAAGGAGGAATGAGTGGACGCTGACACGAATGCCCTGCGCCCGCAGGGTGGAGTCGACCCGGACACGTTCCGCCATGCGCTGGCGCAGCTGGCCGGAGGCGTCGTGGTGGTCACGTCGACCGACCCGGAAGGTGTGCCGGCCGGCGTCACAGTTACTGCGGTGTGCTCCGTGTCCCTCGACCCCCCGCTGGTTCTCGTGTGCCTCGGCGCGGGTTCGCGCACCCGTGAGGTGATCCGGTCAACCGGCAGATACGCGATCAACATGCTCGGCGCCGGGCACCGGTCTCAATCCGAGCGCTTCGCAGAGGCGGGAAACGAAAAGTTCGATGGACTGGCATGGGACCCGGGCAAGTCCGGGTGTCCGGTACTCCCGGGCTCTATCGCCGTGTGCGAGTGTGAAGTCGAGCAGTCGATTGAGGCCGGCGACCACACCGTGTTCATCGGCCGGGTCATCGAAGCGACCGCGACGGAGGCTCCGCACAGCCGACCTCTCCTGTGGTACCGGGGCCGCTATGCCGACACCTCTCCCGAGGACGTCGAGTGAAGCTGGAGCGGTTCCGTGACCGGGCCGCGCGGATGTTCGACGAGATTCCTTCGGAGTTCCGCAGCGGAGTGGACGCCCTGGTGGTCGAGCCGGAGGCTACCGGTCACCCCAGCCTGTCCGGGATCTGGACCATGGGCGAGTGCATCACCGAGGACTGGCCCGATGGAACGGGCGGGATCGGCGACACGCGGTCCAGAATCGTGCTGTACCATGGTTCGTTTCGGAGTCTGGCCGAAGACGATCCGATGTTCGACTGGGAAGCCGAGTTGTGGGAGACGATCGTACACGAGCTCCTGCACCACCGTGAGGCGGCCGCGGCAGAGAGCGGACTCGAGGTGTTCGACTGGGCCGTCGAGCAGAATTTTCTTCGACACGCGGGTCGGCCGTTCGATCCCGACTTCTACCGGGCCGTACCGTCCGATGAGGACGGCGCGATACGACTCGAGGGGGAGACGTTCGTGGAGGCCGTTCTCGGGCTTGCTGGCCGAACCGCCAGCTTCGAGTGGCGGGGACATACCTACATCCTGCGAGTCCCGGCTGAAGCAGGGCTCACGTTCGTGCGAGTGAGAAACCTGGCAGGTGGGCGCCTGTGGGTCGTGCTGCGCCGTCGGGTCGCGTGGTGGCAACGATTTCTCGGCGCGGCGTATACGGGTCCTCCCGGCCACATCGAGCGACGCGCTCTGCCTGAGCTCGGAGCATGATGTTCGGGGGATTTGGACTCGGGCGCTGGTTCGGATTCCGGATTCGGATCGACGCCTCGTGGTTCATCGTGTTCGCGCTCGTCACCTGGACGTTCGCGGTCTGGGAACTGCCCGTGAAGCTGCCCGGCATGGAACGTTCGTTCTACCTGTGGCTCGGGGTGGTCGGAGCCCTGCTTCTCTTCCTCTCCGTCTTGCTGCACGAACTGGCACACTCGGTCGTCGCCAGGTCGCGCGGCATCCCGGTGCACGGCATCACGTTGTTCATCTTCGGCGGCGTGGCCGAGATGTCGATGGAAGCGCGCACTCCAGGAGATGAATTCGCGCTCACGGTGGCAGGACCCCTGGCCAGCCTCACGCTGGCTGCACTGTTCGCGCTCGTGAGTCGTGCCGGCTGGAGCCTCGGGATCGATGCGGCTGGAGCCCTTGCCGGGACACTGGCCTTCCTCAACCTCGTGCTCGCGGTGTTCAACATGATCCCGGCGTACCCGCTGGATGGCGGCCGGGTTCTGCACGCGGCGGTCTGGAAGATCAGCGGCGATCAGAGTCTGGCCACGCGGTGGGCGACCTTCGTCGGCCGGGCGTTTGGCTGGTCGCTGATCGGCTTCGGTCTCGCCTTGATATTCGCGAGCTTCCTCTCCCTGAGTCTGCAGGGGGCCCGGCTGTCAGGTCTGTGGATGATCCTCCTGGGCTGGTTCCTCGGCAGCGCTGCTGCTGCTGCCGCCCGGTTCGAGCGATTTCGGAGCCGAATCGCGGGAGTTCCGGTCGCCAGGGTATTCAGTGGAAAACAGGTCGCCGTACCCGAGTCGATGCGTGTCCAGGAGTTGGTCCGAAGCATGTTGCTCAGGACCGACACGGGCGGATTGCCGGTAGAACGAGGAGGGAGGATCGTGGGGGCCGTAACTCCGGCAGATGTCGCCGGGGTTCGACCGGAAGAACGCCGCGAGGTCCCGTTGCTCGAGGTGATGCTGCCGATCGAAGAGGTTCCCAGGGTGGACGACGGTACTTCGCTGGCGGAAGTTGCGGCTGGTCTCCGCGCGAGTGGCGGGGACCGGGTGTTTGTGACACACGCGGACGAAATCCTCGGCGTGTTGACTCTGCGAGACGTCAATCGGTGGATCGAGCGAACGCGTGAACTCGGTCTCGAGCCAGGGGATGATATCGATGGGTAAGCGTATCGAGTCCCTCGCCCGTAGACGCGATCGCGCTGCCCGACTCGCTCCGCGCCTGGCCGAACTTTACCCGGATCTCGAGATCAGCCTCGGGTGGGACAGCCCACTCGAATTGCTGGTGGCGACGATTCTCAGTGCCCAGTGCACCGATGAACGGGTGAACCAGGTGACACCGGAACTGTTCCGGCGCTACCGGACGGCCGAGGAGTACGCAGGGGCGGCCCAGGAAGAGCTCGAGGGTCTCATCCATTCGACCGGTTTCTATCGGAACAAGGCGAGGCACATCCGGGGAATGGCCGCTCGACTGGTGGACGAGCATGGCGGAGAAGTTCCAGACACGATGGAGGAGCTGACGCAGCTTCCAGGAGTCGCCCGGAAGACGGCAAACGTCGTGTTGAACAACGCGTTCGCGAAGTCCGAGGGAGTTGTCGTGGACACGCATGTGAAACGCGTGTCGACCCGGCTCGGTCTCACTGCCGCCAATACGCCGGAGGCGATCGAACGTGACCTGATGGAAGTGCTTCCGCGCGAGGAATGGCACCCGTTCTCCTGGCGGCTCATTCGTCACGGCAGGGCCCGGTGCGACGCGCGCCGGCCGGACTGCACGGGATGCGAGATCTCCGACGAGTGTCCCAGCGCCTCCACGTCTTCCTGACCAGACCGGTTTGAACGCCAGTACCGGGAATCCGAAACAGGCGATCAGGCGGGCCGCGATCGACCTCGGCTTCTCATCCGTGGGATTCGCACCGGCCTCCCCACCGGCGCACGAATCCGCCTTTCTCGATTGGCTGCGCCTGGGTCGCAATGCGGACATGGGCTGGATGGCCCGCGAAGATTCTGTCAGGCGACGGCTCGATCCGACCGAAGCGCTGCCGGGCTGTCGCACCGTTCTCGTCGTCTCTCTGAGCTACGCCCCACATTCAGAGGGTGAATCGCGAATCGATCCTCGTTCGTTCTCGGTGGCCCCGGCCGCGGATCCCGGCCGGACCGCGGGAGACGCCGTCATCGCTCGCTACGCCCTCGGCCGTGACTACCACGACGTGTTCGAAGAAAAGCTCGCCGCTCTGGCAGATCAGCTCCGGACACTCGATCCGGCGGGCGACTGCAAGCTGTACGTGGATTATGGGCCGGTGCTCGAGAGAGAGCATGCACAACGAGCTGGACTCGGGTGGATCGGAAAGAACACGATGCTGATCGATCCCCGACTCGGGTCGTACATCCTGCTTGGAGAGATCCTCACGACGCTGGAGCTGGAGCCGGATCCACCGTTTATTCCGGATCGTTGTGGGACCTGTTCCAGGTGCATCGAAGCCTGTCCGACCGATGCTCTCGTCGCGCCACGAGTCCTCGATGCGCGACTCTGCATCTCCTGGCTGACGATCGAGAACCGCGGCCCGATCCCGCTGGACTTGAGAGGCGCGATCGGCAACCGGGTGTTCGGCTGTGATATCTGTCAGGAGGTCTGCCCGTGGAACCGTGATGTCGCTGCCGGCAGCCCGGGTCTCCTGGAACTCGGCAGGCCGGTCTCGCCCCATACCCTCCAGGTCTGGGCAATCGAATTGCTCGACATGGAACCGGGGGAGTTCAGCGCCCGCTACCGGGGCACGGCCCTGGCCAGGCCGGGCCGGGATGGCCTGCTTCGGAACCTGTGCGTGGGATTGGGGAACAGCGGCGATGCGCGGGCCGTTCCGATCCTCCAGCGCTGCGCTGCGGAGGAGTCGGAGCTCGTACAGGAACACGCCCGTTGGGCGCTGGGCCGGCTCAGTTAGATCCGCCCCGGCCGTCTATGGAGGCCAGTCCGGCGCCACCGAACACCAACATCATCAGCGAAGCGGCCAGCAGCACGCTGAACTCGACTCCGCCGTTCGCTTCCGGTCCGACGACGTACCAGCCACGTGGTGCGTGAACGAGCACGATCCCGGCGAGCATGTGGATTACGAGCAGTAAGCTGACCGGAGTCACCAGGAGTCCGATCAGGAGGGCGATTCCCCCGAAGAACTCGAGCAGCTTCACGGCCCAGGCGACAACCACGGGCAACGGAATCCCCAGTGAGCTGAAGAAAGCCACCTGGCCTTCCATGCCTCCGAACAGGCTGGGAGCTCCATGCGAAATGAAGATCACACCGAGCACGACACGAAGCAGCGCCAGACCGAGCTCCGGATTCACGCCCTTGTCCATTGCCTTCTCCTTTTCGATCCCTACAGCTCGATGATTCGTCCGCCGGTCGGCTCTTCCGGTCGGGTGTCACCCCCGACCTGAACCGATTCGATCGATGCTTCGAGGCGTTTGCGAATCCGCCTGGCCACCCAGTTCCGCCCGGGCCCCGTCATCAGCGTGAATCCCACGGCGTCGGTAAGGATTCCGGGTGTGATCAGCACGACTCCGGCAAGCAGCACCAGAACAGCGTCCAACAGCTCTCTACCGGGGACCTGGCCCCGCCCCAACTGCTCCTGTACGGCGCTCCAGGCTCGCAGTCCTTCACGCCTGGCCAGCCATGCACCCACGAAACCCGTTCCGAGCACCAGTCCGAGCGTCGGACCGGCCCCGAGCCAGTTCCCGATCCGCAGGAGCAGCGACAGCTCGAGCAACGGGACGATCGTGAACAACAGGATGAGTCGTATCAGCACGGCGGGAAGATAACGGCCGGAACGGGAAACGCGAGCACCACAGGTCAAAATGACGAAGACGGACCCGAATCGCCCCTTGCGGCCCCACAGGTGACAACTCGAATCCGCCCTCGCACGTCGGAAACATGGGAGCAGGGCGTCATTCTAGCGTCACACGGCCGGAGAAGCTGGAATTCCGGCGCTTTTCGTGGCCCTTACCAGGACCTGTGGCGGCGAAGGGGAGCCAGACCAGCTTCCCTGCGCCCCAGCGGAAACGGTCGACTCCTCCTTCGCCAGGAAACGTACGGCCCTCGACCTGATTCGACCGCGCAGAACCAGAGATTCCGTTCGTATCCTGACAGAGAGACTACGGCGGGGCGTCAACGCAGTATCAACACGTTGTGTTTACGGAAGATACGATTGGTACTGAGCGCGGCGCCGACGCGGCGCCCCGCACAACGTCAGGTGGTTATCAGAATCCGAGTACTGCCCGAACGGCGGGGTCGATCCGATCCTGGGTCCAGAATGGTTTCCACACGAGATTTACTTCGGCCTCGTCTACTCCCTCGACCGTGCCGGCCGCAGCCTGGGCCGACCCGAGAATCTGTGGACCTGCCGGACAGCCGGGACTCGTGAGTGTCATCGAGACTACTGCCTTTCCTTCTTCCACCTGGACGTCGTAGATCAATCCCAGGTCCACGATGTTGAGTCCCAGCTCCGGGTCGATGACCTGTTTCAGCGCCTCACGGACTTCCTCGGCCAGATCACCGGCTTGCTGCTCGCTCGTGTCGCTCATTACTTGCACCCCATCGAGTATCAGTCGACCAGTAGAGATTGTGTGACGCGGTACTCGGCCCACTGCTCAGCGTTCCCATCCGCAGCGTCGACGAGCTCCACCGGGTGTACCACCGCCACATCGAGTCCTGCGCGCTTGAGACCGGCCCCGAGAAACATCATGCAGCCCGGATTGCCCGTCGTCACCACGTCGTAGCAACCGGCCCCGATCTCCTCCACCTTGCGCTCGAGGATCCGGTCGGACAGCTCCGGCTGCTGCAAATTGTACAGCCCCGCACCACCGCAGCAGCGCTCCCAGGACGGCAGAGGTTCTACACGGTATCCTGACGCGGCGAGCGCCTCGAGCGGCGCTTCCCGAATGCCCTGCGCATGCATCAGGTGGCAGGGTGCGTCGTAGGCTACGCGAGGTCCGCCACGGGTGGGAGGCGCCGCCGCGGTCGATTCTGCCAGCAGTTCCGATATGTCGCGGACCCGCGCGGCCAGCGACTCGGCCCGCCGTTGCCAATTCGAATCGTCCTTCAGCCATTCCGGGTAATCACGCATCGCTGCGCCACAGCCCGCAGAGTCGGTGACGATGACCTCAGCGCCCGAGTTCTCGAACGCTTCGATGTTCGTGCGGGCCAGAGCACGGGCGGCGTCGAGTCTTCCGGCGTGAGCATGCAGGGCACCACAGCACTCCTGGCCCGGGGCCGCCAACTCCGCGTGGCCTCTCCGGCGCAGGGTCCTACGCGTGGCGTGGTGGACGTGAGAGTACAGTCCGGACATCACGCATCCCTCCAGCAGCGCATAGGATACGCGGGTTGCCGGCTCCAGCGGGTCCAAAGACGGTCCGGAATTCGCGTTTTCGGTATTCCCGGTCGAGCGACGCGTGGCCGCGAGCATGCCGGCCGCGAGTCCTGCCCGGCCAGGGGCAAATCGAGCCCCGAACTCTGCGATCCGCATACTCCTCGCCAGCCGGGCCAGCGCGTAGGCGAATCGTGATGCGCTCCGGCCCGTCAGCGACGAAAGCGTGAAATCCAGGAAACGCGTGCCGCCACTCTCTTCCACCGTCCGCTGTCGGGCCGTTTCCAGCAGGCTTCCGTATCGGACGCCGGCGGGGCAGGCGGTCTCGCATGCGCGGCATCCCAGGCACCGGTCCATGTGGTGCGCAAACGCGTCTTCGACACCGATCCGTTCCTCGGCCAGGGCCCGCATGAGGTAGATCCGACCACGCGGCGAGTCGTTCTCCTCGCCCAGCACCTCGTACGTGGGACAAACCGGAAGGCAGAACCCACAGTGAACGCAGGAGAGCAGGTCTTCGAGCCAACCGCCGCCGGTCATGATCGCTATGCCCTGCGCTCAGTTCGCTGCCGGAGCCGGGTCGGTGGACGAATGATCGTGGGTGATCTTCCATCCTGCTCTCGTGAGGCGCATCACGAGGGTGAACGGTCCGGCAGCCCGGACTACGCCGTTGTCGTGGAGTATCCAGCGGGCGGTCACGATGCCGATCGTCGGGCTCAACGTGCGGACCTGGACCGATTCGAATCTGAGACTGTCGCGCTCCGCTCCCGGTCCAAATTTCGCGGCGTAGTTGTCCCGAATTTCATCAACTCCTGACAGAACGCCTCCCGATACGACGAATGTGGTGCTCGGAGCGTCCTGGTAGTCTGACAGGAACGCCTCCAGGTCCCCCCGATTCCACGCTTCCGCCGACGACTCGAGAATCAGTGCGACGTGTGGTTCCAGGCTCACGTCCTCTTCCGGCTCGACTTCGAGCCGACAACCGGATGCAGCCGTGACCAGAAGGATCTGAGCCGCCAGGAGAGCCCCGGCGACCGCTGTTCTCGAAGGACCGCTGCGATCCGAATGGATCGTCGAGTCGACCATGTCAAAGCTCCTTTGAAACGAACTTCCGGAAGTGCGCCACCGTGCTGGAAATGGCCCTCTCCAGGGCAGGCGTCGATCCCGCATATGGATGCCTGACGTCAAATGTGTGCCCGGTGGATTCGAGCACCATGAGCTCGGTGTTCGCTCCGGTCGTCGCATACAACTTCGCGTCATCCAGCGATACCGCCTCGTCGTGCTGGCCGTGAAGCACCAGCAGCGGAAGTCCGCCGGATCGCAGAGCCGTCAGCGGATCGAGCCGGTCCCGGTTTTCCTCGAGGTCGTGCAACACATCACGGTGCAGCGGGAGCACCTCTCCTGTCCGCATGTTCCGGATCTCTACCGGGCGGTTCGGGTCCCCGTCGGTCGCAAACAACTCCGCATACCGACCCGGTCGCGCGAGTCCGGCCCAGGTCGCGACAGCCCGCACCTCAGGTCGCTGGGACCCGACCAGGACGACGGGGATGGCCCCCCGGCTGTGTCCGACGAGACCGACGCGCGAAGGCGGCGTCAGCCGGGCGTCTCCGAGCCTTCCTGCTGCCAACCCGTCCAGCACCGCATCGAGATCCGCGACTTCGCGGCTGAACGTGTTCGTGGCAAACGCCTCCCGGTCCGAGAACGTTCCCAGATCGGATCCGACACCAGAGCCGCTGAAGTTGAAGCTCAGAACCGGGCACCCGATTCGCATAGCGAGTTCATCGCATACGGCCGGAAAGAAGCCCCAGTCCTTGAACCCCTTGAACCCGTGGCACACAACGAGAGCTACTTCAGGGGCCCCGGCCTCGGATACCGTAGACCGGCTTTCCGTCGGCAATCGGATGTCCCCGCGAACCGTACCGGAGGCCACGTCGAGTCGGAATGGTACCCGGGCTGAGGTCATCACCCCCGTCAGGCGACGAATTCGGAGACCCTGATGCCGTAGCGCTCGGGGTCCGTGGATCGGGCGATCGTCCTGCGCGGCCGGCCGGTGTCCGGGTCGATCTCCGTCAAGTCGCGCACCGGGCCGTCGGGAATCCGTTTTCCGTCGGGGTCCGCGATAATCCGGACCATGGGCCGATGGATGGCCTTGGGGTTCGGACTCGGAGCGACGACCACGCCAAGCTCTCCGGTGTCCAGAATCACGAGCGTCGCCACGGGATAGATGCCCATCATGTTGACGAACGCACGCGTCAGGATCTTGTCGTATGCACCCGAGTCACTCTCGCGCAACTGACGGATCGCTTCATCCGGAGAACAGGGAAGAAATTGCTTGCTGTACCTGGAGATCGCCGCATCATACGACTCGGTCAGAGCGATGATACGGGCGAACAGGCCCTGCCGCCTCCGCCGGATGACCCTTGGATAACCCGACAGGTCCGTCTTCATGTGATGCTCGTAGGCCGCGAGCATCGCCCGATAGGGCGGTTCTTCGAAACCTTCGACGTTGAACAGCATCAACAGTCCGAAGTCCGGGTGCTGGCTCACGAGCCGCCACTCATCCTCGTTCAACCAGCCTTCCTTGTTCAGAACGCTGGTCGGAATCAGGACCTTGCCGATGTCATGGAACAGGGCCGCGAACCCGAGTTCGAAGAGATATCCCTTGGAAAAGCCCAGGTGATCTCCGAGGGCCACGCTGAGGATCGATACATTGACCGCATGGATCAGTGAGTGATCGTCATAGTCCCTCAGGGTCAGCATTCCGAGCATCGAGGCCCGGTCCTGGAGAACCTGGTCCACGACCCGAAGAACCGCGCGCTGCGCTCGTCGGGCTCCGATCGCCTGGCCGAGTACCAGCCCGCTCATCATCTCCTTGGCCACCTTCACCGAGTAGGCATAGGTACGCCGTGCAGCCTCTACCGCCGCCGCGCCCTCATGCCCTTCGAAAAGCGGGGACGGCGGGCCGATCTGGAGCCGCCTGACCTCCGCCTGTTCAAGTCTGGACCGGAAGCCCTCGAGCGGCGGCTGACCCGGGGTCGGCTCGGCGCTCAGGGCCGTCAGGAACGCGGCCCACTCGCCAGGCAGGATGCGGGGCTGAACGTCGATCCGACCGATGCCGTGGGTTCGCAGCGACTCTCGAAGGGCCGACAGCGTCGCGTAGTCGGCCAGGTCCAACTTCACCTGCAGGTCGTTCAGGAACAGGTAATTCCCCGCGACCCAGATGCTGATTCCGCCTTCTTTTTCGAATACCTGCCCGGCCGACGCCTCTACGTCAGCGATAGCCCGTCGCACTGCTTCGTTCTCGAGCGGGTAGAGCTGGATCGCCTTCGTGGCGTTGTAGAGCGCAAGGAGGATGGCCGGGCTGCCCGCCACAGGATGTGTCTGGTTCATCGAACCCCCTCCTCCCGCGAGTCGAGATCCCTCAGCGCAGCACGAACCGCGCTGTTCACGGAAGCCGTCTTGTCACCAGCACTCTTCTGGAGTTCGCGCCGGGCTTCGTCGGTGCCGACCAATCCGAGCGCCCGCGCCGCGCTGGCCCGGAATGCGGGTGGCTGACGACCTCCCCACCATCGGCGACCGTTCAGGATCTGCGACAGGTCCCCGACGATCCTGTCTCCGCACACCGCGACACAGGTCTTGAGGAAGCTCACCTGTTCCACGTCGTCATAACTCCGCACCGCCCCTGCCTTCAGTCGTCGCTGCAGTTGTTCAGAAGCGCCCGGAGGTCGTATTCGCTCGATCGCATCCGTGGCCGCCGTCCGAATCTCCCGGTCGGAATCACCCATCGCGGCGAACAGGGCCTGGATCCCCGCAGCGGACTCGAGGCTGGCGAGGGCCTCGAGCGCGGCGAGTCGGACGACCGACTCGGGGCGCTGTGACAACTCCGTCAGCGCGGGTTCCGCTCTGGTGATGCGCAATCGAGCGACAATACGCGCCGCCTCGGCCGCCAGCATCGGATCCTCCGCCTGCAACAGTGGAAGGATGGAATCCGGGTGCGCCGACACGAGACGATCCAATGCGTCCGAAAGATGGTCTTGCAGCTCTGTCGCCTGCAGAGACGGGACTGCGCGAACGAGGATCGGGATCGCCTCTGCCTGGAGCGCGCCGAGGAGTGCTGTCAACTCGTCTTCCTCGGGACCGCCCGCCGTGCGATCCGCGGCCACGCTGATCAACTCGGCCATGGCCTCGCTCATGTCGCGGAGGAGCGAGGTGACGAGTTCCTGCGTGTCGACCTCTCCCGTCTTGTTCGCCAGCAGCTGGAGTTCCGTGACGATGAGCGCCACGGTGGAGAAATCCCGGCGGTCCAGCAGCCGTGGCAACAGCGCCCGGACGATATCCACGACCTGACGGCGGCGCTCCTGATCCCTCATCTCGAACTGGTCGAGCAGAGCGAGTGTCACATCTCGCAGCAGAGGACGATTGAACTCCGCTTCCATTTCCCTGCGCAGATACGCTTCGTCCGCTTCGCCGAGGACCAGGTCAGCGAACTCGGCCTCTTCCTCTTCGGAGACCGGGCTCCCGGAGAGGACATCCTGAATCTCTGACAGATCGTTCAAGGATTCGTCATCGCCCGGTCCCTCCCCACTGCTCGGAAGTTCGAGCGCCTCCTCCTCCGATACATCGACGTATTCCATACGAATGTAGTCGAACCCGCGGTGCCAGAGAGTGGCCAGCAGGTCCGTGCTCCGCCCTGGTCTGACCCCGGCGAGGATCTGCAGAAACTCCGGTAGCTCGGCTTCTCCCCCCGGAAGAAACGCCAGTTGTCGGATGCCGTCCCGGAAGAACTGAAACGCGAGGTTGTCATGTCCAACGGGATGGGAATATACCTCCAGCTCCCTCCACGTGAGCCGATTCTCGTCAATGGCCAGGCTGAGGTGAGGAAGGTCGGTCCACAGATTCACGAAGCGTTCTTCAACGTCTTTGTGAAATCGATCGATCAGGGGATTACCGGCGACGTAGGTCTGGCGAGCCCTGATCTCCTTGATGATCGCAGTGATCAGCTCACCGATTTCCTCGGCGGTCTGAATGTCCTGCTCCGACGGTTCTTCGGTCGGTTCGCGGTCCTGCGTGTCCGGGTCCATGGGACGGTCCATCATCTACTGTCCGTGCTCGGGTCGGGAGTGCTCGCATCCGCGGTCGACCGCTCCCGCATCGGGAGCCAGCGATCCTCGGGCCGGCCGGCCCGGGCGTTTGCGGCCCTCGCCAGCGTGAACAGAAGATCCGACAGGCGATTCACGTACGGAAGCACCACGAGCTTCAGCTCCGGCTGCTCGGGGAGCAGGGATGTGATCGAGCGCTCGGCACGCCGACAGACTGTCCGTGCGACATGAAGCTGTGCGCCGGCCGGCGCTCCGCCGGGGAGGACGAACGAATCGAGGGGCTCGAGTTCCCTGTCCAGAGCGTCGATCCATGTCTCGAGTGCCTCGATCCGCTCCTGTTCCAGCCGGGGAATCGAGCCCCGATCTTCCATGCGTTCCGGGTCGGCCGCCGCGAGCCGAGATCCGAGTACGAACAGGTCCTCCTGGACACTTCGCAAGCCGCCCAATCCGAGTTCCGAATCGGGATCGAAGGCCAGTGCACTGCCGATCGCCGCGTTGAGCTCGTCGAGCGTGCCATACGCGGCCACCCGGGGATCGTCCTTGAGGACTCTGTCCCCTCCATACAGCTTCGTCTGCCCTTCGTCACCGGTTCTGGTGTAGATCTTCATCCGGGAATCCGTTCACTCGAGGCAGTGCTGGGAACTGGCGACACAGAGATTCTAGACTCAAGTCGTCCCTACAGATAGTCGGCCTGCCAGGATCGTGGCCAGGCGCCAAGCGCCCGTTCGATCCTGCTCTCGATCTCTCTCATTCCGGGAGCACGCAGATTGTTCGCTGCTTCGTGATCGGCGCTGCGGCCGCGCTCGATTCCGATCTCCGGCCGTCTCACGGCGCCCCCGACCGTTCGAGAGTCCGTTCGCGTGAAATGCGACATGAGCTCCCGGGCCGAGTCGGGGTGCGAGCTGTCCGTATCCATGAACAACAGCAACGAGCCGGAATCCGGAATGGCTTCAATCGCCGCGACCCCTGGATGATCCTGCTCGACCAGATCAATGAATGCGCGCGGAATATAGCCGCGGCCGGGCGTGAGTCGGTAGACGACCGAGCCCGGTTGGCGCCCGCCCCGACCACCGCTCGGTTCCCGGCCGGCGTCAATTTCCAGGATCTGCGCTCCCGAGGCCCGAACTCTGGTCGCGAACGCTCGTTCTCGCCGTTGCACGGACTGGTCGCTTCCCAGGAACAACGCTCGGACGCGCGCCCCTTCTTCGCGGGTCCAGTTCCAGATGACCGTGTCGGCCTCGGAAGCGCCGAGCACGAACGGCTGCTCCACACCGCGAATTTCCCATGCCGATATCGCTTCTGGTCGGGGCCAGAGACGAATCGTCAGCCGCGTCATGATTCCGAGACGACCCCGGCTGCCCGCCATCAGGCGCGGGACATCGTAGCCGGCGACGTTCTTCATCACCGCACGGCCCCAGGTCAGGTCCGTTCCATCGGGTGCAATCACCCGGCAGCCCAGAAGCTGTCGACGCACCGGGCCATGCAAGGCGTCCCATATGCCGGGCGAAGCCGCGGCGATCCAGCCGCCGACGGACCTGATCGTTCCGATTCCCGCCATAGGGATCCACAATCCCTCTCCTTCTACGAACTCCCGAAGTCGCTCCACACGCATTCCCGCCCCGACTTCGATCGTCAGATCTCTGGGTCGGAACGAGATCACCTCGGCCATGCGAGCCGTCGACACGAGGGAGTGCTCATCCGCTACGAACCCACCCGGCTCCCAGTTCTCTGGCCGGACGTCGTTCGCCCCGGTTACGATCGGTCCTGCTTCCGATCTGCGGGCCCGAAGCCAGTCGGATAGCTCCGCCTCGTTCTGTGGAAAGAACAGCTCCGGGGACTTCACCCCGCAACCTCTGCAGAACCGGTCGCCGGCAGCACCTTTCCGGGATTCGCACTACCGTCCGGGTCAAACGCGTCATGCAGCCGATTCATCGTGTCCAGCTCCGCCGGGCCGAACATCAAGGGCATGTGTCGAATCTTGTCCAGGCCGACGCCGTGTTCTCCGGTAATCGTTCCCCCGGCGGCGACGCACAGATGCATGATCTCCGCACCGGCCTGCTCCACACGTTCGACCTCATCCGCATCACGTCGGTCAAACAACAGGTTCGGATGGAGATTTCCATCTCCCGCGTGGAAGAAGTTCGCGAGCCGTAACCCGTGTCCGCGCGCGATCCGTTCGATCTCTGGAAGGAGTCGCTCGAGCTCCGTGCGTGGCACGACGGCGTCCTGCACGAATACGTCGGGTGCCGCACGTCCGAGCACGCCGTACGCCTTCTTCCGGGCCTGCCAGATCGCCAGCCGCTCCGTCTCGTCAGTGGCGACGCGAACCTCGCTTGCACCGTGCTCCCTGCATGCGGCCGCCGCTATCGCCAGGTCCGCCTCGACATCCTCGGGATCACCCTCGCACTCGATCACCAGCGCAGCCGCAACGTCAGTCGGGAAACCGACCGCAAACACCGAGGCCTCGACGAGCCGGATCGTGGCCTGATCGATGAGCTCCAGGGCCACGGGAACGAGACCGCGTTCGAACACCTCGGATACAGCTGCACCGGCAGCCCCCACACTGTCGAATAGCCCGAGCAGGGCACGCGTCTCGGCTGCCAGCGGAGACAGGCCGAGCAGGACCGAAGTGACGATGCCCATCGTACCTTCAGAGCCGATGAACAGGCCTGCGAGGTCGAGTCCCCCGTCCGCTCCGCGACCCAGCCACGCAGACGTGCCGTCTGGAAGCAGAATCTCGAGGCCCAGCACGTGGTCGCTTGTCACTCCGTGTTTCAGGCAATGCGGCCCGCCCGAGTTCATCGCCACGTTGCCGCCGATCGTGCAGGCTGTAGCGCTCGCCGGATCGGGGAGAAACCGAAGACCGTAAGGCAGAGCGGCCATGGATATCTGTGCCGTCACGACCCCGGGTTCGACCAGTGCGGTACGGTCCTCGGGGTCGATCTGGAGAATCCTGTTGAGTCGAGTCGTGGCCAGGATCACGGTATCCTGTGCAACAGCTCCGCCTGACAGGCCCGTACCGGCGCCACGGGGGACGAACGGAAGCCCTGCGGAATGCAGCAGCTTCACGACTTCGGACAGTTCCTGACGGGATCCGGGCAGCAGCACGGCACTCGGAGTGCCACGGGACGTTGTCAGCGCGTCGGCCTCGTAGGCCAGAAGTCGAACCGGGTCGGTGATCAAGCCGGGCGATCCGACTATGGCCAGCAGGGCGGTTTCGACATCCCGTGGCAGCGGGGCAGAAGCTAGCATCAGACGAGGGTAGCGATCACCCGAAACGGGAGGCAAGCGAGGGTTGCCTGGGTTCGGAACAACGGCCCGTGAATAAGGTTGACACTTTGGGGTGCGGATAGTAGGATCGTCGGTCCCGTTGCGGGGTGGAGCAGTCTGGTAGCTCGTCGGGCTCATAACCCGAAGGTCGCGGGTTCGAATCCCG
>JBDGUY010000016.1:0-20383 GCA_039585935.1 Gemmatimonadota bacterium | reverse complement strand
CCTTCAGGTGGGAAACGACCGGATCGAGTTCGGGATCCGCCGCGCCGAGGCCGTACACCGATGTGGTCGGGTGGGCCACCAGTGCTCCTCCCGCCAATTCCTCGCACACGCGCTCGATCCATTCATCCGTACCACGAGTAGAATCCAGCTCGATGAAGCGCGCCATCCGGTCAATCCGCCGCAAACGCGGGCGGCTCGATCCCCGCAGCTGCAGGATCACCGCTGCGAACCAGCCACTCCGCCAGCGCCAGGTCGGCGCCGGTCGTCACTTTCAGGTTCAACGGATCGCCCGGCACGATACGCACCGGAATTCCGACCGATTCAGCAAGGAATGCATCGTCCGTGGCTTCCGGGCCGTCGTGGGGTGACTGTTCGTGGAGGGTCCGCAGCAGCTCGAGCGGAAAGCCCTGCGGAGTCTGCACTGCACGCAGCCGGTCCCGGTCCAGCGTCGAGAGAACCAGCCCTCCCTCTCCGATCAGCTTCACGGTGTCCGTGAGCGGCAGTCCGGGAATCGCCGGCCCCTCCCGGCAGGCCTCCAGAACGAGCCCGATCAACCTCGCCGACAAGAACGGGCGAGCGCCGTCGTGCACGAGAACCGAATCGTGCTCGCCGGACATGCCCGCCAGTCCCAGGCCAACCGAGTCCCGGCGCGTCGGACCGCCCTCTACGACGATGTCGCACAGATCGGTGAGCCAGCCGGGCGGGGCCACTGCGACTCCCGTCGGCACGACGACCACGAGTTCGGAGATCCCCTCGTTCCGCGCCAGTGCGTGACAACTCCAGGCCAGGAGCGGTGCAGGCCCGAGCATCCGGAACTGCTTGGGCTCCCCGCCGATGCGGCGACCGGATCCTGCGGCGACGATGACTGCAGCGGCACTCACGGTTCCTCCAGTAGCCCGAGCGCAGCGGACACGGAGTCGGCGAAGCGAGCGCCCGGCTTGCCGGCAAGAGTCGATTCGAGGCTCGTCGAAAGGACAACGGTCTGCAGCCCTGCCCGGGTTGCGGCTCCAAGTCGGGCTTCTGCATGTGAAACGCCGCGTAGCTCGCCGCCGAGCCCCAGCTCGGCGGCGAATGCGATCCCGGAGGGAATCGGCCGATCCAGGCTGGCGGAAGCCAGGGCCGCGGCAACCGCAAGGTCGGCCGCCGGATCCGTGAGCCGGAGGCCCCCGATCACGCTGAGGAACACATCGCTGTCGCCCAGATCCAGCCCGGCCCGGCGGCTGAGAACGGCCAGGATGATATTCAGACGACGAGCCGGAAACCCCGTGGCAATCCGCTGCGGAGTGGCATACCGGGAGCGGGTCGTCAGGGCCTGAATTTCGGCCGGAAGAGGACGCGTGCCATGCAGCGGGATCGCGATCGCCGAACCGCTCACGCTTGCCGGTCGATCTTCGAGAAACAGGGAGGTCGGGTCCGCCACGGGCTCGAGACCGGCTGCCGTCATGCGGAATACCGCGAGTTCGTCCACGCTGCCAAACCGGTTCTTGCTCCCACGGAGGATTCGGTACTCCCCCGAGCGCTGACCTTCGAAATGCAGAACCACGTCCACCAGGTGTTCGAGCGTCCTCGGACCTGCGAGCGAGCCGCCCTTCGTCACGTGACCGACAAGCACGGTGGCGGCCCCCGTCGCCTTCGCGAACGACTGAAGCGACGCAGAGCAGGCCCGAACCTGCGTGACCGTCCCGGGTGCAGAACTCACCTCCTCACTCAGCACGGTCTGAATCGAGTCGATGCACAGAAAGTCCGGCTTCTCCACTTCGGCCGCGGCGAGAATCTCCTCGAGGCGATCGGTCGCCAGAAACCGGACCCCGGCAGACTCTTCGCCCAGACGCTCCGCTCGGAGACCGATCTGCTGCCTCGACTCCTCCCCCGAAACATACAGAACTCGCGCCCCGGCGGATCGTGCGCGACCGGCGGCCTGGAGCAGAAGAGTGGACTTCCCGACGCCCGGAGCTCCCCCCAGCAGCAATATGGAGCCCGGAACGAGACCTCCCCCGAGCACCCGGTCCATGTCGCCGAGGTCGAGGACCGTGCGAGCGCGAGCTTCGTCTACCGCGCTCTCGTCTCCAAGCGTCGAGACCACTGGCGGAGCCATGGAAGGGGCTCCCGCGCCGGTCCGAGTCCTTGCTTTTCCCGAAGGTGCCGGGGACTCGACCAGGGAATTCCAGGATCCACACGCCGGGCAGCGACCCTCCCAGCGGAGTGACTCGCCTCCGCATTCCCGGCAGAAGAAAGCCGTCCTCGTCTTCAGTGCCCCGACTCCCGCGGCGCCAGCGACTCGAACAGCGTATACGGCTTGTGAAAATAGAGCTGGACGGTGCCGGTCGGACCATTCCGCTGTTTGCCGACGATCAGCTCCGCCCGTCCCTCGAGTGATTCGCCCTTTTCGTCGAGCATGTCGCCGTCTTTGCGATACGCCTCCTCGCGGTACACGAACATGACCACGTCCGCATCCTGCTCGATCGCGCCAGACTCTCGCAGATCGGCCAGCATGGGTCGCTTGTCCGTGCGCTGCTCGGGGCCCCGGGATAGCTGAGACAACGCGATCACCGGAATATTCAGCTCTTTGGCTACTGCCTTCAGAGCTCTGGAGATAGCACTGATTTCCTGCTGTCGATTCTCGACGTTTCTCGGACCGGCCATGAGCTGCAGATAGTCCACTACGAGCAGACCCAGGTTCGTCTCGGCAGCCAGTCGTCGTGCCTTGGCCCGAACTTCGAGCGCGGTAATGGCCGGTGAATCATCGATCCAGATTGGCGCCGTATTCAGATGACCAGCCGCCGTCGCCAGCCGGGCGTATTCATCGTCCTGAAGACGGCCGCGTCGCAGGCGTCCGGAATCGACTCGGCCCTCAGCGCACAGAAGACGCTGTACGAGCGACTCCTTCGACATCTCGAGCGAAAATATCGCGGTCGATACGTCCTGCTCGATCGCGGCGTGCTGAGCGAAGTTCAGTGCCAGAGCCGTCTTTCCCATCGATGGCCGACCGGCCACTACCACGAGATCTCCAGGCTGAAAGCCCGCCGTCATGTTGTCGAGATCCGGGAATCCTGCCGCGATTCCTGTAACGGACCCGGGACTTCGCTGCAGCTCTTCGATCCGCTCGAACGTCGGCCACAGGATCTCCTTGATCCACACGAAGCCCTGACGCTCGGATGCCTGGGCAATCTGGAAAATCCGCTGCTCGGCCCGATCCAGCGTGTCTTCCACCTCGCCGGCGGGCGCACCGTACGCTTCCTGGATGATGTCGGTGGATGCATCGATGAGCTTTCTGAGGACAGACTTGTCCTTCAGAATCCGGCAGTGATACTCGATATTCGCCGCCGTCGGAACCGCATCTACAAGGCGCGCGAGGTAGGACATCCCGCCAGCGCCCTCCAGCTCACCCGCACTCTTGAGTTCATCGGACAGGGTGACCACGTCGATGACCTCGCCCCGCGAATACAGGCGCAGCATGGCGCGAAATACACGCCGATTCCCTTCTCGATAGAACGAAGAGTCGTCGACCATCTCGACGGCGCGAGCCACGGCATCTCCGTCGATCAACATCGCGGACAGAACCGATATCTCGGCCTCTTCCGACCACGGGGGCTGCCGGGAACCCGGCGTTCCACGGCCTGCGACTATCGAGGATTCTGCTTCAGCCATGCTCCCGCCCCGGGCTCATCTCGAGCCCCCTGGGATTCCCGATGTTGCTTCTCGTCCATCGCTGTCCAGAATCGAACGCATCCGCTGGAGATCCTCCCATGTGGGCCGAATCCAGCCAGGATTTCGTAACAGCGCAGCCGGATGATACGTGACCACCAGCGGTCGGTCCTTGTACAGGTGCGTCCGCTGCCGGAGCCGTCCGAGGGTCTCGGTCGAGCCCAGGAGCGTTCGGGCTGCGAACGTCCCGAACGCGATGACGACCGAGGGATTCACCAGTTCCAGCTGTCTGAGGAGGAACGGCGAGCACTGGCTGATCTCCTCCGGAAGCGGATTTCGATTCCCCGGCGGCCGGCATTTCAGGACATTGCAGATGAATACGCGATCCCGGCCCAGACCGACGGCCGTCAACAGCCGGTCCAGAAGCTGCCCCGCTCTTCCGACGAATGGCAGTCCGGTCTCGTCCTCTCTCTGGCCCGGAGCTTCGCCGACACACATCACGCGAGCGTCGGGCGAGCCATCTGCGAACACCGGCCGCGTCCGGGTCTCGTGCAACTGGCATCTCCGGCAGGCATCTGCCACGGCGCGCAGGTCGGCGAGATCGGGGATCTCCTGGATCTCGCCGGCGCTGCCCTCCCTGGCCAGCCGTTCAAGCCGAGAGTCCAACGGAGAGCCGGTCGGGATCGCCTTACCGACACGGACCTCCCCGGCAGATGACCCGGGCGAAGATTCAGCCGATTTCATCTGCGGAGGGCGGTGCTGCGAGCGTCCCGGTTCACCAGGTCTGGCCAGCCGCCTTGCCCGGGCGAGAACTTCGGCGCGTTCGCCCGGTCCGACGAACAACTCGAGTTCGCCCAGATCACGGCGATTTCGAAGGAGTTCGACGAGCAGGCGGGAACGCTCCGACACGGGCTGCGCTCAGTCCCCGTCTCGCAGACGGTCCTCGACCCGGTCCAGAAGCCGGTCGGCCGTTTCACGCTTCGAAAGCAGGGGGAGTTCTTCGACCGAACCGGCTGGATCGATCAACGTGATTCGATTCGTTTCGACCTCGAACCCGGCATCCTGTGCACCGGCCTGATTCAGCGCGACGAGGTTCATACTCTTGCGCTCGAGCTTCGCCGTGGCGTTGGAGATAGCATCGGTCGTCTCGAGCGCGAACCCGAGGGTGAACACACCGGCGGCGGCCCGCTGCTCTGCCGTCTCCAGTAGCAGGTCGGGTCCCGGAGCCAGTTCCAGGGCAAGTCTGCCACCGCGCAGTTCATCCTTCTTGATCTTCTCATTCGACGGTTGCCCGACCTGAAAGTCTGCCACGGCGGCTGCCATACACAGCACGGAGCAGCCGTCGAGTTCATCCTGCAGTGCGGCCAGCATCGAAACCGCGTCCTCGACTTCGACCATTCGCGGTCCGAGCGGCGGCGGCACAGATACGGGACCGTGAATGCAAACGACCTCCGCTCCACGACGCCAGGCCGAAGCCGCGAGTTCGAAGCCCATACGTCCCGACGACCGGTTGCCTATGAAACGCACCGGATCGATCGCTTCTCGTGTCGGACCGGCCGTGACGACCACTCTTCTGCCGGCGAGGTCAGATTCCGGCTCGAGAATGCGACCCGCGACGATCATGATCTCCTCCGGCTCGGCCATCCTCCCCATCCCCGTCTCGCCTTCGGCCAATTCACCGTGAACCGGACCCACGAACTGGACCCCATCCCCGGTCAGCAACTCAATGTTCCTGCGGGTCGCTGGATTCTCCCACATCCGGACGTTCATCGCCGGACATGCGAGCACCGGACAACCGGCAGCCAGCAGCGTGGCCGAAGCAAGGCCGTCCGCCCGGCCATGGGCCATCGCAGAAATGAGGTCCGCCGTCGCCGGCGCCACGACCGCGAGATCACATTCTCGGCCGAGTTCGATGTGGGCGAGCGGGTTCGTCCACAGGTCCGTGTGAACCGGACGACCGGCCAGTGCCTCGAATGTGACACGGCCGACGAAACGCTCTGCGGCGCCCGTCATCAACACCTCAACTTCGGCGCCTGCCGTTCGGAGGGCCCGCAGCAGGATCACGCTCTTATAGGCCGCGATCCCACCTGAGACCAGGAGCAGAATTCGGCGCCCGTCAAACGGTCGCATCGGAGAACCCGGATCAGTCGCTTTCGGGACGTTGGCGACGGATCAGTCGGAATTCCAGATCTCCCGAGGCCAGAGCCGCGAGAGCCATCGTGGTGAGCTTGTTCGCCCCGTAGGGAGACCGCTCCAGCGGCAGGGTGTTCAATTCCCTCGCGTACTTGGCGGCGACGAGCACCCCCATGTACTTGTCGGGCGAGTTGGCTGCCAGATCTTCCGGGCTATAAACCTTCGGCACAGTTCCGTCTCCTGTTGTCAGTTGTTCGAGCTGGCAAGGTCCATATCCAGGGCCTCGCCGAGCTCTTCCGTATGTTTCCGGAGCCGCTCCATCTGCCTTTGCGTCCGATGGACTTCGGCATCCAGAATCGCCTCCACGGCTTTCACGGTCATGTCCAGGTCGTCATTGACGACCACGTAATCGAATTCCTGTACCGCCTCGAGCTCGGACAGTGCCGTCCGAAGGCGCAGGTGGATCTTGTCCTCGTTCTCGCTTCCCCTTCGCCGCAGGCGCTCGACGAGTACGTCGGCCGTCGGCGGGAGCAGGAAGACCAGGACTGCACCGGGCTCTCGCTGTCGCACCTGCCGCGCTCCCTGCACGTCGATGTCGAGCAGCAAGTGGTCGCCGGCTTCCGCAGCCCTTGCGAGTGCCTCGCGAGGCGTACCGTACCTCTCTCCGTGCACCTCCGCCCATTCGAGCAGCCCGTCGGATTCCACGAGGGCGTCGAAGCTGTCCCGGGATAGAAACCGGTAGTCGGCTCCGTCCCGCTCGCCCGGTCGCGGAGCCCGGGTCGTTGCGGAAACCGAAAACCGCACGTCCGGACGGGAACCCACGATGCGACGGCAGACCGTCGTCTTGCCGCCGCCTGACGGCGCGGCGAGCACCAGGAGGATTCTCGAATCTGACAGAGTCACTCGCTCACTCGACGTTTTCGATCTGCTCGCGCATCGTCTCGAGCTCGTTCTTTGCCTCTACCACGTGGTGAGCGATCCGTGCGTCGTTACCCTTCGAACCGATCGTATTGACCTCCCGCAACAACTCCTGGCTTAGAAAGCCCAGGCGTTTCCCGACCGGCTCATCATCAGGAAGATCCAGTAGATCTCGGAATGCTTCAACGTGTGCTCCCGCCCTGACGATCTCTTCGCGAATATCCCAGCGATCGGCCAGGACCGCGATCTCGCGCGCCAGGCGGTCATCGTCCACATCGACGCCTCCCGCCAGTTCAGCAACCGAACGTCGCAGTCTCTCGCGCTCCGCTTCCAGGCGAAGCGGGGCGAGTTCTTCGACCGCGCTCAAGCGGACCGCCAGGGCGTCGAGACGCTCCTGAAGTTCGGTGGCCAACCTCGCCCCCTCCCGACTGCGCATTCCGATCAACTCGTCCACGGCCGCATGTGCCGCTACGGTTACGATCTCCGCGTCGATCGAGCCCACCGGATCGAGCGAGCGCTCCACCAGGACACCGTCCAGCCGGCTCACCAGATCGAGGTCGGGGGGGCCACTGAGGCCGTGCGATTCTCGCAGTCGGCGAAATGCCTCGAGATAGGAGGAAAGCCGGGCCTCGTCGATCTCGATTCCACCAGTCGCATCCTGTGACGGAGTGAGACGGAGGGTCACATCCACGTGTCCACGCCTGAGCCGATCTCCGATTACTGCTCGGAGCGGCTCCTCGTACTCCTCGGCGCCGAACGGCATTCGAAAGTTCAGCTTCAGATGCCGTGAATTCACGGACCGGAGGTCGAGGCTCCCCGTCACGTCGCCGGCGCTTACCGCCGCAGATCCGAATCCCGTCATGCTTCGTATCATATCAGACCGAGTAACATAGGAGCCGGGACCACGCGACGTCAACGCGCCGGATGCCAGAACCAACAGCAGGTGCCGACGCGTATTCTCCTATACTCCAACGAGTTACATACGCCGCTCTGCGATCGACATAGCTCAGTTCAGGAAGGTCCACTTCACTCCGAAAATCGAGCGCGTATTCGGGAATTGAAGTTCCGGGAAGTCGTAGGCGGCGATTCCGTTGATGTTGTCGTACCGGTAATACACGATGACGCTGAGAATCCTGATCGCCATGTTCCAGTCGAGAAAGGTGTAGTCGGGGATGGCCACCAGGACCGAGCTTTCCTCGGTCGCGGCATCGATCGACGGCGCTCCCATCGTACCCCGGTACTTCACGCCGAGCCCGAGATTCACGCCCAGGTTACCATCGAAGAACTCGTCCTCGAAGCCGAGCACTCCCCGGATCAGGTATTTCGGCGTGTACATCGCGTCCAGCGGCGCATCCACCGACTGATAGCGCCAGAAGCCGCCCAGTCGGATCGGCGATACGTCCGTCAGCAGCCAGCTCAGCGGGATCAGCGGCACGTCACCGCCCACCTCGAACGAGGTGATCTGTATGGGATTCTCGCTGGCGGTCTGGTAGCGGTCGAATACCGAGCGAAACGGCAATTGCCGGTCGAGATTCTGGTGCTCCACTAACCCGTACAGAGACAGCGTCGGCCGATCGAAATCGAGCCGCCCCGTGAACTGGTCGAAACCCAGAGAGTCCACTCGCTCGACGGTCGGATAGGAGACCCCGCGCGTCCCGGTCGATCCGAGCGCCCTGAGCGTCAGGTCGAGAGGAAGATCGATCGCCACCCCGCCTCGCACCTCGAGCGCGTCGAAGTAGTTCCACGCCGCGAATCGAAGGCCGGCGTCGACGCTCAGCGGGCCGATCACCCGGCCCCCGACATCGCCGTCGAGCTGCAGGTCCGGATGATAGTCGCTCATCCATGCCACCAGCGCGGCTCGAGACCAGAAGCGATCCCAGGCTCCATGCAGCGTAGCTCCGGCGCTGACGACCGAACGGTCATCTGACTCCGTCTCCACGACTGACTGGTCGTCCTCCTGCTTCCACCCCGTCTGCCCTCCGAAAGCATCCAGGCGCAGGGACGAGCCCAGCTCTGCCTGCGCGCGCAGAAACAACTCCGTTCGGCGCAGTGAGACGGGGAGATAGACGTCCCGCTCGACCGATTCCGACTCATAGGTGAAAGCGAGTCCGCTCTGGCCCTCCCCCGGAACCCATTCGAGCAATCCGAAGAAGTCGAAGTCGTTGGACGGGTGTTCACCGGATGCATCGACGAGGTCGGCGCTGGCCGCGACGCGGAATGAACGGCCCAGCCCGTTGTCGAACACGAGCCGCAGCCGGCTCAGCCCCGGATCACCCGTTCCTCCCTCGATCCTCGAGTAGGCGTCCCTCTGTTCACGCGCCAGAGTCGTGAGTTCGACCACCCATCCTGCACTTCCTCGCACCAGGCGGACCCGTTGCAGATAGGCGAGCGGAAAGCGCGTCAAATCGGGTTGCCCACCGTCCATCGTCGTGACTTCACGGCCATTGACCCGGACCGTGAGAAACGCCGGCCCCATCCCGCCGGACATCACCTGGTGGGGACCGCCGAACCAGGTCGCGCGCAATGGCGTGAAACCCGGCTGTTCCTCGAGCAATTCCAGTAACGACAGGGCGTTGCTCTGGAGGATACGGTCCCGATCGATGTCAATAATCGCCGAGGAATTCCCGGTGAGAGGAAGATCCGGCGGGGCAGCAAGCAGAGCATAGCTCTCATCTACGGTCGAGTCCTGCAGCGTACCCACCAGCGGTTGCTCCAGGGGGCCGATGAGGGAATCAGCACCCGCGACAGCGAGGGAGTCCATCGCAATGGCGTCTGCAACGAGAGAATCAGCGCGAGTCGAATCAGCTGGCGCTGGCGGGTCAGTCTCCTGGGCCTGCGCCGGCCGCGCCGCATGTACCAGCACGGCCAGCACAGTAAGGACTGCGATGATGCTCTGAATTGCTCGTCCGGCGCTCCGATGAGCCTGGCAACCGAGAGCGCCGCCCGGACCTCGACGCATATGACGCATGAGCGGGCCTCAGGCTCCGCCCGCAGGCTCCCGGAACGGTCCGCTCACCGTGACTGCATGTTCTCGATGATGCGGTCCCCGAACTCCGAGGTCTTCACGAGAGTAGCTCCGCGCATCTGGCGTTCGAGATCGTACGTGACGTACTTCTCACCCACCGAACGCTCGATACCACGGATGACAGCATCCGCCGCCTCCTGCCAGCCCATGTACTCGAACATCATGACGCCCGACAGGATGAGAGATGTCGGATTGACTTTGTTCATTCCCGCATACTTCGGTGCCGTTCCGTGAGTCGCCTCGAACAACGCAACTTCGTCTCCGAAGTTGGCGCCCGGCGCCATCCCGAGGCCTCCCACCTGCGCTGCACACGCATCGGACAGGTAATCGCCATTCAGATTCGGCGTCGCAACGAAATCGTACTCGGCCGGACGCAACAGGATCTGCTGGAACATCGCGTCCGCGATCCGATCCTTGATCACGATCTTGTCCTCAGGCTGCTTGCCGTCGTAGGCACTCCACAGCTCCGTCTCGGTGATCGTGACGTCGCCGAAGTCGTCTCTCGCGACCTCGTAGCCCCACTCGCGGAAAGCCCCCTCCGTATACTTCATGATGTTGCCCTTGTGGACGAGAGTCACAGATCGGGCACCTGCTTTGAGTGCATCGCGAATGCACATCGACACAAGCCGTTTCGTCCCGAATTCAGAGATCGGCTTGACGCCGATTCCGCTGTTCTCTCGGACTTCGCAGCCCATCTCGTTGTTCAGGAATCCTCGCACCTTTTCGGCTTCCTCTGATCCCGCTTCCCACTCGATACCGGCATAGACGTCCTCTGTGTTCTCGCGATACAGGACGACATCCAGTTTCTCCGGTTCTTTGACCGGTGACGGAACGCCCTTGATCCAGCGGCAAGGACGGACACAGGCATACAGGTCGAGTCGCTGCCGAAGAGTCACGTTGAGCGACCTGATCCCGCCGCCCACCGGAGTCGTCAGGGGTCCCTTGATCGCGATTCCAAACTCACGAATCGCGTCCAGCGTCTCCTCCGGGAGCCATTCACCGGCGACCTCCTGGCCCTTCTCTCCAGCGTACACTTCCATCCAGTGGATCTTCCGAGCGCCCCCGTACGCCGCCTCGACGGCAGCGTCGAACACGCGAACGGCCGCTGCCCAGATGTCCGGGCCCATTCCGTCACCTTCGATGAACGGAACGATGGGATTGTCAGGAACCTGCGGACCTTCGTCCGAAACACGCGTCGGTGCTCCATCGGACGGAACTACCGCGAATTTGTAATCGGAAGGCATGTTCGCCTCCGCTCCTTGCTGTGGGTTGTGGTTTCCTAACGACGATCTTCGAGCCGGACATAGTGCCTGTCCACCGCTCCGATGAACTCGGCCCTCGGTCGAATCAGGCGATTGTCCTCGTGCTGCTCCATCACATGACCGGCCCACCCCCCCACTCTACCGATCGCGAACAGCGGCGTATAGAGGTCGAGAGGAAGACCCAGACTGTCGTACACGGTCGCGCAGTAGAAATCGACGTTGCAGGGGATTCCCTTGCGGTCGAGCATCGTCTCCTCGACCCGACGTGCAAGGTCGTGCACCCGGCTCTCGCCCCGGGCTCCAGCCAGCTCCTCGGACATGCGCCTGAGATGCGTCGCGCGCGGATCCTCCGTGCGATACACCCGGTGGCCGAAGCCCATCACCTTCCGTCCTTCGGCCAGCGCCTGGTCGACCCACGCCTCTGCCGCTGTCTCGTCATCGATCTCGAGCAGCATCTCCATCGCCCGCTGGTTGGCGCCGCCGTGCAGCGGGCCCTTGAGGGCACCAATCCCTGCCGTGACCGCCGAGTGCATGTCAGACAGTGTCGAGGCCACGATTCGACAGGCGAAGGTGGAGGCGTTGAGTCCATGCTCCAGGTATAGCAGCAGCGAAGTGTCGAGAGCACGCTCTGCAGTTTCTCCCGGGCGCTCCCCCGTCAACATGAGCAGAAAGTTCGCCGCGTGGGACAGCTCGTTATCCGGCCCGATCGGCGTGAGCCCCTGTCGAATCCGGTACTGCGCAGCGACCGCCGTCGGCAGCTGCGCTACCAGGCGCGCCGCCTTGCGCAGGTTCGCTTCGCGGTCGTTCGACTCCGAGTCCGGGTCGACACAACCCAGGGCGGAGACAGCGGTTCGCAGCGCCGCCATCGGAACGGTGTCCGACGGCAGTTCGTGCAGAACGGCGTGTACGGTCTCCGGAAGCTCCCGCTCTGCGGCGAGCAGTCCCTCGAACGCGATCAATTCAACCCTGGTCGGAAGCTCTCCATACCAGAGGAGATACAGGACTTCCGTGAAACTGCTGCTCGCCGCCAGCGAATGAATATCGTACCCCCGGTACCACAGACGACCGGTCTCGCCATCGATCCGGCTGAGGGCAGTGCGAGCGGCGACGACTCCAGCCAGGCCGCCCGGCGCGTTCGGTTCCGACGTCATATGTATCTCCAACTCTGTTGGTTGTGAGTATCCCCGACAAGCTGCAGAAAGGGGGCGTGACATCCGGAGGTCCGGGCGTCACGCCCCCTGCTCGAAGCGATCTCGAACGAGTCGCTACCTACCGGATGGCCGGATCCGCTTCGGCGAGCTCGAACTGACTGAGCAGATCGTCCGCCGAGAACGATTCGAATGAACCGGCTGGTAACCGAATTCGGCGCTGCGGCTCAGATGGATCGGAGAAGCACACAAAGATCACGGCTTCTCGGTTTTCGACCTTCTTCTTGTCCTCAGGATCGGGCCAGAACACGTCTCTCGACGCAAGCCATGCCTTCCACCGCCGCCCCGTATCGTCCTGAAAATGCTTTGTCATTCACACCTCGAAGCCAGAGAACGTCTGATGCAATCTCCCATAATAGGCAGACCTGTAATATAGACCTGTAAAGCAATCGTGTCCACCGAACTTCCTGACCTGCCAGCACCTTCGTACACTTATCCGGCAATTCGGTTCACGACCGTCGCAGGTCCCGTTCAAGTACCGTCCGGAGGTTCGGCCATGCCGCTGACTCGCTTCAGAATTTGCCTGTTCCTTTGTCTCGCGCTTCTGACCCCGCAGGGAGCGGTTCGTGCCCAGGACTCTGCTGACCCCGCCGCGCCTCGGTCCGTCAGACCCGTGCACACGTATTCGATCGTCGCCCGCGATCCCGGAACCGGCGAGCTGGGAGTCGCCGTCCAGTCTCACTGGTTCTCTGTCGGCTCAACCGTACCATGGGCGGAAAGCGGAGTCGGTGCGATTGCAACGCAGTCGTTCATAGATCCGTCTTATGGCGCTCTCGGGCTCGAGCTGATGCGGACGGGTAAGAGTGCGGAACAGGTTCTTTCGGGGCTCGTAAAGGCTGACGCGACTCCGCAGGTTCGCCAGGTGGGGATGGTGGACGCGGCCGGCGGCACGGCCGTGTTTACCGGGGACCTCGCGATTCAGCACGCCTGCGATCGGCAGGGTGACGGATTTACCGTTCAGGCGAACCTGATGCACCACCCTTCGGTATGCGATGCCATGTACCTCGCCTTCACGACGACCGCGGGAGACCTCGCCGCGAGGCTGGTCGCTGCCCTGATTGCCGCGGAAGGTGAAGGAGGTGACATCCGGGGGCGCCAATCCGCGGCACTGCTCGTGGTCTCGGCCCGGCCGTCCGGCCGTCCATGGGAAGATCGGATCTTCGATCTGCGGGTCGAAGACAGCTCGGATCCGCTGGGTGAGCTCCAACGCCTGCTCGGGGTCGCCCGGGCATACCGTCACATGAACGCAGGCGACGGATACGTCACGGAAGGCGACATCGATTCGGCTGTCGAGGAATATCGTAAGGCTGAGACATTGCTGCCCGGAGAGTCCGAGCCCCTGTTCTGGCACGCGGTGACTCTCGCCAGTGTCGGACGAATCGAGGAGTCCCTGCCACTGTTCGCGGAGTCCTTCGCCATGCGCCCGGAATGGAGGGAGCTGGTACCACGTCTCCCGGCCGCCGAGCTGCTGCCCGACGATCCGGATGTCATTCGAAAGATCGTGGAAGCCGGCGGAAACTAGAGAGTCCTCAGCCCCTGTTTTCGTCAGGGCCCATGCGGCAGCCGAACGCGAAACCGGCTCCGAACCCGCAGATCAACAGCGCGAGAAGCAACGTGATGAAGATGTACATTGTAACCTCGCACAGGAAGCGGGAATCGCCTTCGGGGGCGTCGGGCTCGGCGCACAGGATGGGGGACGCGGACCCGCGTGTCCAGTCCCGGCGGAGATCCCGTTGCGCAGCGGGGGGAGGAGCGTTCAGGTTCGGGCGGTGGATGCTGCATTGCGCCTTGGATCGAAGATGAATCGGACACACGCAGTTGGAACGCTATCAGGAGCTGAATATGTCGCTGACAGGTGAGTTCATACGGGAGGTCGACCGCTGGAGCGCCCACAACTACGGGCCGTTGCCGGTCGTCCTGAAGAGAGGCGAGGGAGTCTGGGTGTGGGACGTCGAGGGAAAGAAGTATCTCGACATGCTCGCAGCGTATTCTGCCGTCAACCAGGGTCATCGCCACCCGCGCATCATCGAAGCCCTGGTTGAACAGGCGGGTCGCCTGACCCTGACATCCAGGGCATTCCACAACGATCGAATGGGACCCTTCTTGCGGCAGCTTTGCGAGGCGGCCGGATTTGAACGTGCGCTGCCGATGAATACGGGTGCGGAAGCCGTTGAAACCGCGCTCAAGGCGGCCCGCAAATGGGGCTACGAGGTCAAGGGAGTTCCGGAGAACCGGGCTGAAATCATCGTTTGCGAGAACAACTTCCATGGCCGCACGACGACGATCGTCGGTTTTTCGTCTGAGCCTCAGTATCGCGCCGGCTTCGGACCGTTCGCGCCGGGATTCGTGACGATCCCGCACGGTGACTCCGATGCGCTCGAGCGTGCGATCACGGACGAGACCGTCGGTTTCCTCGTCGAGCCGATCCAGGGGGAGGGCGGAATCGAGGTGCCGCCGGACGGATACATGAGCACCGTTCACGAGATCTGCAGGCAGCGAGGCGTTCTTGTCCTGAATGACGAAATCCAGACCGGGCTGGGCCGCACGGGAAAACTGTTCTGCGGAGACTGGGATGGTACGCGCGGCGATGTGCTGATCGTAGGCAAGGCCCTCGGCGGAGGCGTATTCCCGGTATCGGCGATTCTTGCCAATAGCGATGTGATGGATGTGTTCCAGCCCGGCGATCACGGTTCGACTTTCGGCGGCAACCCGCTCGGTGCGGCAGTCGGACAGGCGTCGCTCGGCGTGATCATCGATGAGGGGCTGCCGGACCGGTCGCTCGAACTCGGGACCTGGCTGCACGATCGCCTCGACGAGCTCGATTCGCCCCATATCGCAGAAGTGAGGGGCCGTGGGCTGATGATCGGAATCGAGATTCGCAAGGAATCGGGACCGGCCAGGCCGTTCTGCGACGCCCTCATGGAGCGCGGCATTCTGTGCAACGACACCCATCACCAGGTGATCCGGATCGCCCCGCCGCTCGTGGTAACCAGGGAGAACCTCGAACAGGCACTGGAAGCGATTTCGGATGTCGTATCGGCCGGAAGCCCGGCGGCTATCGGCTGAGCCGACGCCTCCGGGCGGAAGTGGAAGGACTGAAGGCCCGGGCGGCACCGAATGCCGCCCGGGCCTTCGTCATCAGGGACTCTCTACGTACGCCTTCTGGATCACGACTGGCTCGACCGGGACATCGGCCATTCCGGCCCGCTGACCCGTCTGCACCCGGGCGATCTCGTCCACGACGTCCATACCCTCGATCACTCGCGCGAACACGGCATAGCCCCACGCCTGGTCTGGCCGCGCAGGCGATCTCACGCCGTAGTCCAGGGCTCCGTTGTCGACGAGATTGATGAAGAACTGAGAGGTCGCGCTGTGCGCTGCGTTCGTGCGCGCCATGGACAACGTCCCTCGTGTATTCAGCACGCCGTTATCCGACTCGTTCTGGATCGCGTCCCGTGTCGGTCGCTTCACCATGTCCGGTTCGTAGCCGCCACCCTGTATCACGAAACCGGGAACGATTCTGTGAAAAATCACTCCATCGTAGAAACCCGATTCCACGTATTCGAGGAAGTTCGCGACCGTAATCGGAGCCGCCTCCGGCAGCATTTCGATGCGCAGAGTTCCTTTCGACGTCTCCATTACGACCACGGGGACCTCCGTTTCCTGGGTGGTCTCGCCACACGCGGCGGCCGCCGCGAACGCAAAAACGTACAGGACTGCTCGTATCACAACGCCTACTCCTCTTCCAACAACTGTGAATCGTGATCGGTGGCAGAACCGTCCGGCTCGACGGCTCCTGCGCCCTCACCGGTACCCGGAAGCGACAGAGGTTCTCCTTCCGGGCTCGATTCCGCAAGCTCGGCGCTCTCGCGACCGGCCCGAAGAGCCTCTGCATAACCGGGTTCGACCCACGGCGGCGTATCTCGCCCGACTTCGCCGTTCCTGTAACGCTTGATCCAGTCGTACTGGTAGCGAACCGCCGACATCGCCAGCTCTACTACGGCCAGCGCGGTTTCCTTCGTACGCTCCTCGCCGATCAGGTGTGAATAGTCGATGGGGGGACCGAACAGGATCGTCACGCGCTGGAACGGAATCGGCCAACTGGCTCCGATCGGAAGCACGTCCGACATGCCCATTATGGTTACGGGCACGATCCGGGGGTGGTTGGCCAGGGCCACGAGCCCCGCCCCGGGCCTTCCCCGCCCGATCTCACCCGTGCGGCTCCGGGTACCTTCCGGGAACAGGATCATCGTACCTTCCGTCAGTGCCCGGATCATGCGATACACGGCCCGCATGTCGCGTCGGCCCCGGGCCACCGGAATGCACTTCCACTGATCCGACCACCAACCCTGGTAGGCGTTCTTGTAGAAATTTTCTTCGGCGGCCGGATTCCACGGAATGAGCGACGGTTTGAATATCGCAGCTCCATAGTATGCGCTGAAACCGATCAGAAAACTATCGATCAGGGACTGGTGATTGGACAACAGGAGGGTGTTCGGGGCCCGGGGCGCGTTTCGGCGACCGATGATCTCCGTTCGGCTGAGCCCGAAGAAAAGGATGGCGCCAACCGTCGCAGTGCCTATCGACAACAGCCACCGCGTGAACGGCCAGAAGAAGTTGAACACCCGGCCCCTGTGATCTGCCTGGTACCGATCCGCCATTCAGCCTCCACACGGGGTGAAACCGCTCCGCCCCAATGCAATCGAAGCGGGGAAGAACCCACAATATCCGCAGGTTGGCCATTCACGGCCAGCATTCGACTCGACGAGTCGACCGCAGGCTCGCATATTCCCTCCCGAGCCGTCGAGTCCACCTGCAACCAGAACCGACCAATCGGTCGCCTCCCTCCCCGTCCGGGGCAGGAGATTTGAGGGGATGAAGATGTCCGACAACAGGAACACCAGCCGAGACTCCTTCGGGGCCCGGCGAAGCTTCGCACTTCCCGATGGATCTTCCGCCACGATGTATGACGTCAATGCTCTGGCCCGCGCCGGCATCGGCCGCGTCGACCGTCTCCCGTTCTCGATCCGTATCCTGCTCGAGAACCTGCTCCGGCACGAGGATGGGGTTACGGTCACGAGGGACGACATCGAGGCGCTCGCCATGTGGGAGCCCTCGAAGGAGCGAGAGATCGCCTTTCGACCAGCGCGGGTGATCCTGCAGGACTTCACGGGCGTTCCCGCGGTCGTGGATCTCGCGGCGATGCGGGACGCGATGACGGAGCTCGGAGGCGATGAATCGCGGATCAACCCGTTGATGCCGTCGGAACTGGTAATCGACCACTCGGTGCAGGTGGATTCATACGGGACGCTGGCCTCCCTGTTCATCAACTCCGAGCGCGAGTACGAGAGAAACCGTGAACGCTACGAATTTCTGCGCTGGGGCCAGGAGGCATTCGAGAACTTCCAGGTGGTCCCCCCCAGCACTGGAATCGTCCACCAGGTGAATCTCGAATACCTGGCCCGGGTCGTGTTCGACCGCGCCGCGAACGGGGAGCGCCTCGCCTACCCGGATACGGTCGTCGGGACTGACAGTCATACGACGATGATCAACGGGCTCGGCGTGCTCGGCTGGGGCGTGGGCGGAATCGAGGCCGAGGCGTCGATGCTCGGACAGCCGATCAGTTTCCTCGTTCCCGAGGTGATCGGGTTTCGGCTGCGTGGTCGACTTCCCGACGGCGCCACGGCCACGGACCTCGTGCTCCGCGTCACCGAGATGCTGCGAGCCCGCGGCGTGGTCGGTCGATTCGTCGAGTTCTTCGGACCGGGAATGCCGGCACTGTCACTTGCGGACAGGGCGACGCTCGGCAACATGTCGCCGGAATTCGGCTCCACCTGCGCGATCTTCCCGATCGACGAAGAAACGCTCGCGTATCTCCGGTTCAGTGGCCGCGAGCCGGACCATGTGGCACTGGTCGAAGCCTATGCCAGGGAGTCGGGTCTGTTCCACGATGTCGACTCGCCGGCGGCGGACTACACCGACACGCTCGAACTCGACCTCGAGACTGTCGAACCGAGTCTCGCCGGACCAAAGCTCCCGCAGCAGCGGATTCCGCTGTCCGACTCGAAGTCGGCGTTTCTGGACTGGCTCGCCGACCAGCGTAACGGCGACTCCGGCGCGCTGCGTTCGACTCCGGTGGAGGCTGAATCTCCCGACGGAGTGCTCGACGAGTTCGAGTTACGGGATGGGTCCGTGGTCATCGCCGCGATCACCAGCTGCACGAATACGTCCAACCCGAGCGTGATGATCGGCGCCGGACTCGTGGCCCGGAAGGCCGTTGAACGAGGTCTCGTCAGCCGTCCGTGGGTCAAGACCAGCCTGGCGCCGGGCTCGAAAGTGGTAACGGAGTACCTGACCGAAGCCGGCCTGCTCCCGGATCTCGAGGCTCTTGGATTTGCCGTCGTGGGTTACGGCTGCACGACCTGCATCGGCAACAGCGGTCCGCTGGCCGCCCCGATCACGTCAGCCGTCCGTGACACGGACCTGGCGGTCTGCGCCGTTCTGTCGGGAAACCGGAACTTCGAGGGCCGGATCAATCCGGACACGCGGGCCAATTACCTCGCCTCCCCGCCCCTCGTAGTGGCGTATGCACTGGCGGGACGCATGGATATCGATTTCGCGAGTGAGTCACTCGGAGTCGGCTCCGACGGTGAGGAGGTATTTCTGTCAGACATCTGGCCGTCGGAGGAAGAAATCCGGGATGCCGTGCGAACTTCGGTGCGCACTGATCAGTTCCGCACGCAGTACGCGGACGTGTTCACGGGCGACGACGAATGGCGCGCGCTTCCGGTTCCGGAGGGCAATCTGTACGACTGGGTGCCGGACTCCACCTACGTGCGGCGGCCGCCGTTCTTCGAGGGGATGGATCCGGAGCCCACTGCGCCCACCGATCTGGCGGGTGCGCGCGTACTCGTGAGCGTAGGTGATTCCGTCACTACAGATCATATTTCACCGGCCGGCGCGATCGCACTGGATTCTCCGGCTGCCCGGTACCTGCTGGAACACGGAGTGGAGGTCCCCGAATTCAACTCCTATGGGTCACGCCGGGGAAATCACGAGGTGATGATGCGCGGGACATTCGCCAATGTCCGGCTACGAAACCGCCTCGTGCCGGGCGTCGAGGGAGGATACACGCGCCACCTGCCGAGCGGCGAACAGATGTCGATCTTCGACGCGGCGATGCATTACGCCGAAGACAAGGTGCCGCTCATCGTCCTGGCCGGAGCCGAGTACGGAACCGGAAGTTCTCGCGACTGGGCGGCGAAGGGACCGGCGCTGCTGGGCATCCGTGCGGTAATCGCGGTCGGCTACGAAAGAATCCACCGCAGCAATCTGATCGGCATGGGGATTCTCCCGCTCCAGTTTCCCTCCGGCCAGTCCTCGGAATCGCTGGAACTCGACGGAACGGAAACGTTTGACATACAGGGGATCGCAGACGGACTCGCGCCTGGCGGATTGGTGCGCGTCCAGGCTCGCAAGGCAGACGGTTCGACTACCGGATTCGAGGCGATCGTCCGGCTGGACACGGCCGTCGAACTCGACTATTACCGCAACGGAGGCATCCTTACGCGCGCGTGATTCGTCGATACATTTGTGCGTCCTATCCGTCAGGCAGTCGGACGTTTTTTGCACCTCTAGTGTGTCCCATTTTTTCCACAGAGTCGAAGATGGCTTTCTCCCGTTCGAGACACTGGATCGTGGCAGCGGCGGCGGTGGTTCTTGCCGGCTGCGCCAGTTCCGGATCCTCCGCGCCCGAGACGCAGGTAGCTCTTCCTGCTACGCAGGCCAAGGGGCCACCGCCGGTGGTCGCCGAAACCACGACCAGGTCCAAGGACCTGCTCGCACCGCCCATGTCGGCAGTCGCGATGGCCGAAGAGGTCACGCTCGACGGCACCGAGATGGGCACGATGTGGACGTTCGAGAATCCACCGCTCGACTATTGGGCTGCGACCTACGGGTTCCGCCCGACGACGGACTGGCTCGAGCACGTCAGGCTCGCATCGGTCCGCTACGGCGGCGGCTGCTCGGCTTCTTTCGTGTCACCCGATGGCCTCGTGATGACCAACCACCACTGCGCCCGCGGCTGCGTGGACGCAGTGGCGAACGAGGGTGAGGATTTCCTGGTCAACGGATTCAAGGCGAAGACGAAGTCGGAAGAGCGTCTGTGTCCGAACCTGTTCCTCGACCAGCTG
>JBDGUY010000015.1:0-27523 GCA_039585935.1 Gemmatimonadota bacterium | reverse complement strand
GCCATACGGCGGCGAGAGACTCATACCGACGAACAACTGGAACTCGGGTTGTCCGTTACCTTCTGCTCGATCGACCCGGGCGGAATGCTCACCACCGAAGTCAGTGTGCCGCGAGGACCTCCGCCAGCACCCGATGCACCAGCTTCGCGGCGATGAAGTCGCTCGCGTGCCCCCCAGGCAGTGGAAGCAACTCCACGACATCGAAACCGACGATCTGCCGCTCGCGGGCCACGCGGCGAACCAGTTCGTTCACCTCGTACCAGCCCAGCCCGCCAGGTTCCGGTGTCCCCGTCGCGGGAATCAGTGACGGGTCGAACGCATCCAGGTCGATCGTCAGGTAGACGTGCGCGGGCAGCAGGTCGACGACCTCGTCCATCCAATCGCAGCCCCGACTCGCTACGATTTCGTGCGCCCAGAATACGCGCGCCGGATCGAGGTCGGGCAGTTCGGAGGCGTCCACGGCCCGGATCCCGACCTGCACGATCGGACAGCGCTCGCGGGCCCGCGCCATCACGCACGCGTGGTTGTGGGTCGATCCCTCGTACGACTCCCGCGTATCCCCGTGCGCGTCGATCTGCAGCACACCGACACCCGGAAATGCGTCGGCCACGGCCTCGACCGCGCCGATCGTGACGGAGTGCTCGCCCCCGAGCACCACGGGCACGGCGCCCCGCGCGAGCACCTCGGCCGCGGCGGCCCGCACCAGCTCGGCCAGTTCCTCCGGACCTCCATCGTGCAGGATCGGCGGAAGCGTGACGATCCCTCGCTTCCATGGCTCGGACGCCGTCTCGATGTCGTACAGCTCGATCGTCCCCGAGGCAGCGAGCAGTGCTGACGGTCCGCGGTCGGCGCCCTTCCGCCAGGTGCTGGTCAGGTCGTACGGCACCGGGATGATCGCGGCCGCCGCCGTGGCGGGATCAATGGTGACGCCGTCCTCACCCAGAAACGGCGGATACGCGTGGTCTCCGGGAGTCGACGCATATCCGTTCACTGGAGCGCCTCCAGGTAGGTATATCCTTCCAGCGCGTTCTGGTAGAACCGCAGCAAGGTCCGGGTCTCGGGAAGCGTCATTCGCCCTGCTCGCACGGCCGCCTCACAGTCACGGACCAGGCGGGGATACAGACGGTCGACGTCGTACTGCATGTAGCCGAGTACCTCCCGTGCCGTGTCCCCCTTCACGAATTCCTCGATCGACCAGCCACCATGCTCGTGCAGTCCGATGTGCACGACGTGCGTGTCGCCGAACAGGTTATGCAGGTCGCCAAGCGTCTCCTGGTAGGCGCCGACCAGGAAGACCGCGAGGTAATAATCCTCCCCGGGTAGTAGCTGGTGCAGTTCGAGTGACTTTCGCACGTCCCGCACATCCACGAATCGGTCGATCTTGCCATCCGAGTCGCAGGTCATGTCGGCCAGTACCGCGCGGTGCGTCGGTTCCTCGTCGAGCCGGTGAATCGGCATGATCGGGAACAGCTGGTCGATCGCCCAGCTGTCCGGCAGAGACTGGAACAGCGAGAAATTGCAGAAGTAAGTCTCACTGAGGATTTCCTCCAGCGGCTCCAGCTCTTCCGGAGGGTGCTCGAGCCGTCCCGCCACGTCGGCGACTCGCGCACAGGTGGCCCAGAACAGCTGCTCCGCAAGGCCCCGGAGTTCGAGGCTCAGGTAGCCGAGGTTGAACAGGTTCAGTGCCTGCTCACGGGCCTGGACCGCGTCGTGATAGGCTTCGACGAGCGTCCTTTCGTGCACCGACTGGTACGCATACAGGAGGTCACGTATCGGCTGGGGGAGCTCCTCGTCATCTGCGACATCCACCGATCCGGAGTACGTGGTTCTCGGTCCCGCGGCACCCAGGACATTCACGACCAGTACGCTCTGGTAGGCGGCCATCGCCCGGCCGGATTCGCTGATGATCGTGGGGTGCGGCACGTCCCGCTCGTTGCACACGCTGGCGATCCGGTACACCACCTCGTTCGCGTACTCCTGAACCGTGTAGTTCATCGAGGACGGGTAGTTGGTCCGGCTCCCGTCGTAGTCCACGCCGAGACCCCCACCCACGTCCACGTAGTCGATCCCCACTCCGAGACGCACGAGCTCAGCGTAGATGTGTCCGAGTTCGCCGACTGCCTCCTTGAGCCGCCGGATGTCCTGGATCTGACTCCCCGTGTGACAGTGTACCAGCTTCAGACTGTCCAGCATGCCGTGCGCCGTGAGCAGCTCGATCATCTCGAGCACTTCGCTCACGAACAGGCCGAACTTCGATTTTTCGCCCGCCGAGTCCCGCCAGCGCCCGGCTCCCTGGCTGGCCAGCTTCACGCGGACGCCGATCTTCGGCTTCACCTCGTAGCGGTCGGCGTGCTTGAGCAGCAGGCGGAGCTCGCTGAAGTTCTCGACCACGGGGATGATATTCCGACCCAGTTTCGCCGACAGGATAACGGCCTCGATGTAGCTGTCGTCTTTGAACCCGTTGCACACGATGAGGCGACCGGGCGAATCCTCGGTCATCGCCATCACGGCCAGCAGCTCGGGCTTCGATCCCACCTCGAGACCGAAGTCGTAGTCGGATCCGTACCGGAACACCTCCTCCACGACCGGGCGCTGCTGGTTCACCTTGATCGGGTAGACGGCGACGTAACGGCCCTCGAACTCGTGATCGTCGATCGCGGTCTGAAACGCGTCGCGCAGGGTTCGCAGCCGGTGTGCCAGGATCTCGGAAAAGCGGATCAGCAGCGGCGCGGTGAGGTCCCGGTCGCGCAGCCCCTCCACCACTTCGAGCAGGTCGATCTCGGTGTCCGTGGTTGCGTGCGGCCGGACCACGACGTGCCCAGCCGCGGATATGTCGAAGTAGCCCTGCCCCCACGCCCCGACCTGGTACAGTTCGGCACTGTCTTCGGGCGTCCAGCGCATGCCGCGAATCCCGGGAACACCTTTGCGCGTATTCATGGGTGCGAAGATACCTCGCACCCCCTCGACCCGGAAGTTCGCCCGGGCGTTTCAACCGTTGGGTCAGCGGCGGCGTCTAACCGGACGACCGGTGTGTTCCTGCGACCGATGGAGGAGAGAATGTTCGACAGTTCGAAATCACGAAGTCCCGCCGCGCTGCTAGGGACTCTCGTCTGCTTCGCCGCCGTTCCCGGCGCTGCGATCGCTCAACAGGCGGAGACGTTCCGGCTCCAGGGAAACGAAGTCGCCATCTACAACCTCGCGGGGACGGTCCAGGTCAAGGGTGGATCGGGATCCGACGTGGCCGTGTCGGTGCGTCGCGGAGGCTCCGATGCGGGCCGCCTGTCCGTGCAGACCGGAAACGTGGACACCCGCCAGAAGGGGTTCGGGACGGTGAATTCCCTGCGGGTCGTGTACCCGCAGGAGACGATCGTCTACTCCGAAGGCAACGGGAATTCCGAGATCCGGGTGCGGGATGACGGCACGTTCTTCGGCGACTCCGACGGCGGTAAGAAGATCAAGATCCGGGATTCCGGCTCCGGCGTGAAGGCGCACGCCGATCTCGAGATCACGGTTCCGTCCGGGCGCGCCGTCCTCGTGGCACTGGCTGTCGGAGAGGTACGGGTCGAGAACGTGAATGGACGATTGTACGTGGACGTGGCGTCCGCCGACATCTGGTCCTCAGGTGGCAACGGCGACTTCGTGTTCGACACAGGTTCCGGCGACGTTGAGGTAATGGGCCATGAAGGCGGCCTGGTGTGTGACACGGGGTCCGGCGACGTGGTCGTCGAGAACGTTAACGGCGGCGAACTGAACTTCGACACCGGCTCCGGTGACGTAAGCGGCCGGGGAATCAGGGGCAGTTCCCTGCGCGCTGACACCGGCTCGGGTGACGTCGAGCTTTACGACGTGCACGTAGATGCGATCAACGCGGACACGGGCTCAGGCAACGTGACTCTGGACCTGACCTCGGCACCCAGCGACATCCTGGTCGACGTGGGAAGCGGCGACGTGGTGCTCCGGCTGCCGAACGGATTCGGAGCCACTATCGACGTGGATACCGGCTCGGGAGACATCAAGACTGATCTTCCCGTGCAGGTGACCGAGATCGACGATGATGTCCTGCGCGGCACGATCGGCGACGGCTCGGGACGGGTCAGAATCGATACGGGGTCCGGCGACGTGCGATTCGAGCAACGCTGAACTGCGGGGAACAAGCGAGCCAGGGGCGGGGGCCATCGGAGTCCCGCCCCTGCTACCTGCTCAGCCGCCCGGCGGCTTCCCGGTCGGTCCCCAGATCCTGACGTTCTCCAGCTGGCCGCGAGTCTCAGCCGTGTCGATCACCACCACGGTCTCCGCCAGCTTGTCCTCGAGGCCCTGCCGATTCGGATCCCACAGGATTCGCAGGAATCCCTCGAACCCCGTGAACAGCGACGCGGCGTACCCCCCGAATCGCTCGAACGACACCCAGTAGCCGATTGGCTTTCCGTCCAATCGCACGATTCGGATGTTGAGTAGCCGCTTGCCGGGCGTACGGCCGCGGAAGAACCCGGTGAGGAAGGTGAAGTACAGACCGGACCACCCGAGTCCGAGGCCGAACTCATCCAGCAGGTTGGTGACCGTCCTCCGCAGGCCCTTCTCCTCCTCGGCCTCCAGCTCGGCCCGGGCCTCGCTCAAATCCTGCTCGAGACTCTCCTGCTCCCGCCGGAGCGAACGGATCCGCCTGTCGCGCTCCTCGAGTTCCGGGGCCGCGATTTCCGTCGCCACTGGTGGCCGCAGCTCTTCGATCGCGATCGAATCGCCGTCTCGCAGGGCGGCTGTGTAAGCCGACAGCCGCTCCTCGAGCGAGGATTCCTCACGGTTGGAGGGGATCTCAGCCCCCCCTGCGGTACCGATGACCGTCCGAAGCAGTCCGGCGAGCTCTGCGTTGTCGGGACTGTCCTGCTCGATCGCGGCGACCAGGTCCAGCATCTCGTCCCGGCTCATACCAGACTCGCGGTACCGCTCGACGAGCCGCGCCGCCACCTCTTCAGCGTTGGATGTGTCCGACTCGGTCACCAGGCTGAGCAGATCCCCGATCGCGCCGACGGACACGGGCACCGGATTCCCACCCGGTCCCTCGGTCTCGAACAGCACCGTGTCCTCGGGGACCAGGCTCGGGCCCCACATCACCAGGACTGCGACGAACAGCACGGTCGAACCGAGACAGCCGATCCCCACCCGCGAGGCCTTACTGGCGGTTGAGTTCTTTCGGCCCCGGAACGCGAGCCAGAAGAAGAACGCTCCCGCAGCCAGGGCGAAGAACACGGCCCGGACATTGGCGAGCAGGCCGATCAGCACGAGATCGATGAGAATTGCGGCAAGTCGGCGCCACGGGTGCGCGAGCGGAATTCCGAGCAGACCGGGCGCGACGGAGAACGCGTCGGGGGTGATCGTGCGGCGGGGATCCTGGGCCTGGGTGGTATCCATGCCTCAAGTTCAACGACGATCCGCTGCGGGGCAACGGGAAGGGGTGAATCAGGAGGCCCGGCCACCTGCCGGGCCTCCCACCGGAATCAGGTCCTGACCCGACCGCTCGACGCTGCCTCGACCTGTTCGGCTTCGGGGACCCGGATCCGCAAACCGCTTTCCGGGCCGCGCCACTCGACGTGCAAGTCATCCAGGATCTCGGGCACCACCATCATCGCACCCTCGATCGCTTCGGGTACGCTCAGAATCACGTTGCCGTCGTCACTCTGCCAGTTGAACTCGGGCGCCTCCGGAAGGTCCACGGTCACGTTCCGCTCCTTGCGGTCCCGCAGGATGCCGACGGTGATCGGGCCCTCCTCCGCCTCGCGAATGGCTCGGGCAACCTCACCAGTCCCGTCGATCGACTTTCCGCCTACCGAAAGGATGATGTCACCCGCCTTGAGACCTGCCTTTTCGGCTGGCGAGTCTTCCTCGACCGACGTCACGAGCACACCGTCGCGCCCATCGAGCCCGAAGTACTCGCCCAGCTGGTCTCCAACCGACTGAATCCCGACGCCCATCCGTCCACCGCCCATGAAGGCGAATACGTTGCCGACCGCCGGCGAATGCCAACCGGCTCCTTCGCCACCGATACGCAGTCGTTCCGTCAGCTCCTCGATCTGCCCGGGTTCAGGCCCGCGAAAAGAGAAGCTGCGCACCAACGACTCCCGCTCAGCGATCTCGACCGTCACATCCCGATTCTTCTTGTCTCTGATGACCTCGAGCGTCACCTCGCGGCCCGCAGGCGTCTCGGTCACCATGCGGCGCAGCTGGGCGGCGCTCTCGACCTGGCTGCCGTTCCAACCGACGATCACGTCGTCCGTCTGGAGCCCGGCTTTCTGGGCCGGACTGTCGTCGGATACATCCTCGATTCGCGCTCCGTACTCTCGCTTGAGACCGAGCTGCGACACGTCATCCGCATCGACCTCGCTGATGTACACGCCGAGGTAGCTGCCACCGCCGAAGCTGCCGCTTCTCACCATGAAAGGAGTCGACTTCCCGTCCTGCTCCTCGACCTCGACCCGCTCCTGGGCCGAGCCACACCGCGCCGTGGCCGTGACCAGCGCCACAGCGCCGAAAGCCGCGATCGCCATCCGCAATTTTCCGATCCGCATCATCGTTCCTCGCTGTTCGTTTCGCGGAGCCGGTCTCCGCTTCCGTCTGATTGGACAGAGGACACTCCCCCGGGGGTTGCCCGGGAAGGAATTCAGGATGACGTGCGGCTGGCTTCAGGGACGGACGAACGGCAGGGCGTGCGGTCTCAGTCCGAAGGTCGCGGAGCCGCTGACCCAGGACTCGCCATCGACGTTGAACCAGAACCCGGGCTCGGCCTCGACTCTCACAGTCCGCGCCCTGGAGTGCTCCACGTCGGGATCGGCCAGGTGCCGTCCCGCGAGCACCCGTGGAACGAGGACGGCGAGTCGGGCGAGCGAAGCGGCCCGGATCACCACGACGTCCAGCCACCCATCGTCGACCCGCCCACCGGGAGCGAACGGAATGCCCCCACCGGCGTAGCGGCCGTTGGCGATCACCAGCATCCGGATCATCTGTTCCGTGCGATGACCGTCGATTTCGAGCTGCACCCGACGTAGACGCAATTCACCGAGCTCCGCCGCGGCTGCACGTATGTATGCCAGGCCTCGCCAACGACGCTTCAGGCCGGGACTCAAGCGGTCGGCGATCAATCCCCCGAACCCGCCGATCACTGCGTTCCAGGCGTACAATTCCCGATCGGGTTGTCCGGGCGAAATGGCATGGATCGCGTCGATCGGTGCTGCCTCGCCCTCTCGCAGCAAGTCGGCCGCGAGGTCGGCGCGCATGGGCAGGCCAAGCGACAGGGCGAGGTCATTCCCTGTACCGATCGGTAGAATGCCGAACTCGACATCTGCCCCCGAGTCGAGCAGCGCTGACGCCAGCACGCTCACGGTGCCGTCGCCGCCCGCGGCCACGATCCGCCCGAAACCGTCCGCCACCGCTTCGAGAGCGAGCCTTCGAAGCGAATCCGACGTCGGGCTCACGCGCAGCTCGGCTCCGGCAATCGAGGACATTGCTCCACGGATCCGCTCCGGCGACCAGCCCCGGCCGGCCGCCGGGTTCAGGATGACACAGGTGCGCATGATCATCTAATTTCGTTTCAGCGGTGGCCGTTCACCACGGGTACAGAACGGAAGCTTCCAGATGACGACTCCGGTAGCCAGGAACCAGGCTCGCGAACTGATCGTCTCATCCCGGTCCATTGCCGTGCTCACCGGCGCCGGAATCTCCGCCGAGAGCGGCGTTCCGACGTTTCGGGGTGAGGGCGGGCTGTGGCGCGGCCGCAGGGCCGAATCACTGGCGACACCTGGCGCCTTCGCCCGGAATCCAGCGGAAGTGTGGGAATTCTACCACGCGAGAGTTGAGAGTCTGCGCGGGATTACTCCGAACGCCGGACACCGGGCGCTGGCCGCGCTCGAATCCCGGTGTGAGCGGCTCTGGCTCCTGACCCAGAACGTGGACGGCCTTCATCGCGATGCCGGCAGTACGAATCCCATTGAGTTGCATGGCACGATCCGGATCGCTCGCTGCCACTCCTGCCAGCGCGAATGCGATATCCACGGGGCGCTTTCAGGTTGGAATCCGGGCGAGGTTCCGGAGTGCGCTGCCTGCGGGGGATCCCTGCGACCAGCGGTCGTGTGGTTCGGAGAGGCGCTTCCCGCCGATGCCATCCTGGCCGCCGACCGGGCGATTCGCTCCTGTGACATCATGCTGGTCGTCGGAACCTCAGGCATCGTTCAACCCGCCGCGTCCTTCGCTTACACAGCGAGCAGCAGGGGCGCGAAGGTGATCGAGGTGAATCCTGAAGAGACTCCGATCTCGGGAATCGCGGACGTCGTATTGCGGGGACCGGCGGCGGTGGAGTTGCCCCTCCTGATGGGGCCGGGGGGCAGGGAGGATCTCAGAAGCCGGCCGAGGGTCGGCTGACCGCCTCGAGAAACGCTACCAGCAGACCCTGGTCGAGACGACCATCCTTGCGCACGCCGCTGCACACGTCCACACCGTACGGTCGAACGACGCGGATCGCCTGGCCTACGTTGTCCAGGGTCAAGCCGCCCGCCAGCAGGATCGGCAAATGGATCGCTTCCGAGATGCGGCGGCTGACCTCCCAGTCGTGCGTCTGGCCAGCCGGATTCTGCCAGCGAAATGGAGGCTCGGAATCACCGGAATCGAGCACCAGTGCATCAACGTGCCGGGCGATCTCCCGCGCGGTATCGAGCGCTGCGTCGTCCATGACATGAACGGACTGGGCGATGAAGATCCCCGGAGCCTTCTCTCTCAATCGCTCGTACTCGGCGGGCTGAAGCGGGTCCCACAGCTGTATGGTGTGCACCCCGGTCGTGCGGTACAGCGCTTCGAGTCGGTCGACGTCCGTGGTGGCGGTGAGCACGAACGTGCCGGTCGTGCGGGGGACCGCCTGAACGATCTCGGCGATCGTCTCGACCGGGATGCGTCCTTCCCCCGACGGAGTCTCGTCCACCATGCCCACCGCGGTGACGCCGAACCGCACCGCCAGTCGAGCCTCTTCTGGAGACGCGATGCAGCTGATCTTCACTTTGACCGGCGGTACGAAGCTCATATTGCCTCCACTCGGAAGTCCAAGCGGACCGGGGCCACAAATTGCAGATGGGAGCTATATGAGTATCGCAGGTTTCGGGCCGCGTGACGAGGGCGGGCTCGTCGAGCGGCGGGAACGAGGTCAGATCAGTCCGTCCACGGACAGGTACACCCGCCAGGCGTTCGGCTCCCTGCCCTGCAGCGAGCGCGCGACATCGAGACGAATCAACCCGTCGAGCCCCGAGATGCCGATACCCGCGCTGATCGCAGGATCGTCGAAGGTGAAATCCGACCTCGATCCGGCCCAACCGAGGTCGCTGAACAACACGAATCTCAGCGCGGGATTCCGCGTCCCGAGTTCGACCCGGCTCAGCCAGAATGCCGTCCCGCGATTTGCGTCGGGAGTATTCGGAAAGGCGCGGAGAGTTTCGACCCCTCCCAGAAAAAAGTATCGCTGCGGTGGAGGAGTACCGACCGAGCTTCCAACCGATGCCTCCAGCGCCACTTCGGCGACCCTCGCGATCGGCGCACCCACGCTCCCGGACCCGGCATATCTGATATACTCCCGGTCGCCGACGGCTCCCTCCGCCCACACCGTCGCCGTGTAGATCGGCTTGTCGGGATTGCGACCGGCCTGCAGGCGTACGCGACCTGAGACGCCGAACAGCGTCGCCTTTTCCGCCGTGACGTTCTCCGGGAACTCGTAGTCGCTCAGCAGGTGTGGCAGGGACACGTCCGTCTCCTTCGGCGCGTCGATGTGTCTCTCGCCGAACAGGCGAAGCTCCGTCCTGGTCGTCCCGCCCCCGCGCCAGCTGACAGACAGCCCGGCGACCCGGTAGTATTGCGCGTCATCGTAGGCGAGCAGCAGCGCGTGCGCCGACGGCAGCAGGGCGAACGGATTTCCCCAGTCCCCGACGTCCTGCAGCTTCCAGTACCCTGCCATCTCCAGCTCGCCGTCGCCGGACCTCCTGACGACCGAGGCCGAGAGATTGGGAACCAGGTCCGCGAGCCCGATCCGCGCCTCCCCGATCAGTCGCGTCTCACCGTCCAGCGGTACCTCGGCCCGCACCCCACCGCTGAGCGCTTCCACCCGATTGTACCGGAAACCAGCCAGCCGGATCGTGGGCTCCGCGGTCGGAGCGGGAGGAAGAGTGATCTTGCCCAGTCGATCTCGAATCTGATTTAGTTCATCTGAACTAAACGGTTTCTCATCAGATAGTTGACTTTCTTCATCGCTGTCGAACCATTCGACGAGCGTTTCCTCGGGCGGCATGAGAATGATGCGCGTCGGTCCGTCGGGGTTCTCACACGGCTCGGCGTCGTCGGCCTCTCCTGCGGCATCGGCCTCGACCCTTTCCTCCTGCTCCTCTTCGTCCTCGTCGGGCGCTCGCTCGCCCCTGCGGCGGCGCCCCTCGTGAGGATCGTCGCACGGACCGATCTCGCTCCGCGTCCAGCCGGCGGGAGTCGGGAATTCAGGATCGAGTCCGGGCTCGTTGATCTCCACGTCCTGTGTGAACGCCTCGACAACCACCGGAATCGTCAACAGCGAGCCGATCTGGCCGTCCCCTTCGAATCGCACGCGCGTCGGGAGCCACCACTGAAGGTCGTACAGGGCGTACTCTACGATCATCGCTTCGACACGGACCACGATCGGTTTGAGGAATCCCGGCACGTCATCCGCTTCTTCCGGCTCATCCAGCTGCAGATCGAATGGCCGCGCGGGCCGAAATGCACCCCGAACGAGCGCCGCGCTGGCCAGGTCGAACCACAGGGAACCGGCGAGGATCTCGAAGTCCGAGGTGCGCGGCTGTACCCGGACCTCCGCGAGCACGACCTCGTCCCCGGAGGGCAGGATCACGCGCATCGTGTCCCCGGACGCGAAGCGATAGTAGTCGCCAGCATCGTCGGCCAGCGGGTGATGGAACGGAGATCCCGCCAGCACCAGGCGATCACCCGCCGGATCGACGGGAAACTCGGTCAAGTTCTCCGGGGGCTCGACCTCTATCTCCGCACCTTCTCCGGCGATCGGGACGGCCCGGCGAATACCGAACCACCGGATGGTCTCAACGCCGGTCGAGTCCCAGCGCACCCGTCCCACCCGCTCGCTGGTGAACAGGCCGCGCTCCCGCCGAAGATCCTGGGTCGTCAGACCGACCGAGATCCTCTCCCGGATCGTCGACTCCCAGCTGGCAAGCCCGGCAGCTTCCCTCCCCCTCTCTGCCCGTGCGCGCCGGATGAGCTCACGGGCCGCCTCGTCACGGAATGTGTCGGCTTCGAAAGAGGACCGACCGGGTGGAATGGAATCGGTGCCGTACGCGGTGGTCTGCTGGGGCGAGATCGCTCTGGCCGGACCTGCTGCGCACAGGCTCAGGAGCGCGCAGCAGATGACGATCGCCGGTCGGGACACGGAAGTCGAATCGCTCATGTTCTCCCGTACGCAGCATTAGCTCGAGAGGTGTCAACGCCGGGTATGTGAGAGATTTGCCCGGGTTCGACAGATGGTGACAGTTTGTTGTCGGGGCGGGCCGCGCGTCCAGCGACAGACCTCTCCTACCTGTCCAACCACCACGACCGGATGGCGATGATGCCGATCACGAGCGTGAACCCGGCCACCGGCCGGACGATTCGATCCTACGCGCCTCACGACACCGAGGACATCGAGACCCGGCTCGCCCGTGCCGTGACGGCTCAGGCGGAATTCCGGTTCACGAGCTTCGATCAGCGGGCCGCGATCCTCCACCGGGCGGCCGACGAGCTCGAGTCGCGAGCGCCGGAGCTCGCGCGGCTCATGACGCTGGAGATGGGGAAGCCGATCGGCGCGGCGGAGGCGGAGGCCGCCAAATGCGCCTGGGTATGTCGGTGGTACGCCGACAACGCCGCCCGGCTGCTTGCCGACGAGGAGGTGGCCACGAATGCGCGACACAGCTTCGTTCGCTACGAGCCGCTCGGTACGGTGCTCGCCGTGATGCCGTGGAATTTCCCGTTCTGGCAGGTCTTCCGCTTTGCGGCCCCGGCTCTGGCCGCCGGAAACGCGGGCCTGCTGAAGCATGCCTCGAACGTGCCGGGATGCGCGCTGGCGATCGAACAGGTATTGCGTGAGGCGGGGACTCCGAATGGCATGTTCCAGACGCTGCTGGTCGGCTCAGACCGAGTAGACGAGCTGGTTCGCGATCCCCGGATCCGGGCGGTCACACTCACGGGCAGCGACCCTGCAGGTCGGGCGGTGGCCCGATCCGCCGGCGACGCCCTCAAGAAGACCGTTCTGGAGCTGGGGGGCAGCGATCCGTTCGTGGTGCTGGAGGACGCGAATCTGGAGTCGGCGATTTCGACCGCAGTCACGGCCCGCACATTGAACAACGGGCAGTCCTGCATCGCGGCCAAGCGCTTTCTCATCGCCGAGCCGATCGCGGATGAATTCGAGCGGAGGTTCTCCTCCGCGATGGGAGCCCTATCCGTCGGAGACCCGCTCGATCCGGCAACCGATGTGGGGCCGCTTGCCACGGCCGCGATTCGAGATGAGCTGGCTGCCCAGGTCGCTGCGACGGTCGATGCTGGAGGCCGACTGCTCGTGGGAGGAGAGCCGGTACCGGGACCGGGTTATTTCTATCCACCTACGGTCGTCGCGGATCCTCCCCCGGGATCACCGCTCCGGATCGAAGAGACCTTCGGGCCCGCTGCGGCCGTGTTGCGCTTCGGCTCCGTCGAACAGGCGATCGAGCTGGCCAACGAGACGGAATTCGGATTGGGAGCGTCTGTTTGGACTCGGGATCCGGATTCAGCGGCGCGGTTCATCGATGGAATCGAGACCGGATCCGTGTTCGTCAACGGAATGGTAGCATCCGATCCGCGCCTGCCGTTCGGCGGTGTCAAGAACTCCGGATACGGTCGTGAACTGGCGGCCCACGGCCTGAGGGAGTTCCTCAACATCAAGACGGTGTGGATCGGTGACTGAGTCTTCTATTCCCTGTATCGGCCGGGCTGCGTCCAGGGGCGACAACCGATCGACTCCGAGCCGCAAACGGGCTTGCGGCCGAAGGTTGCCGGGCCCGTGATGGCGGCGCAGGTTGAGAAGATACGGCCGTTATTTACCTTACATTCGCCGTGAACGAAACTGAGCGGGAGTGGAATGATGATAAGCGAAGTGCTGGTAGATGAGATCAACGAGCAGATCAAGTTCGAGATGTACTCGGCATACATGTACCTGGCGATGTCGGCCTGGTGCGCCGAGCGGAACCTGTCCGGCTTCGCGCACTGGATGAACATGCAGGCGCAGGAGGAAGTGGATCACGCGATGCGCTTCTTCAACTTCCTGCTCGAACGGGGGGGACGGGTGGAGCTCCAGGCGATCGATGCACCACCGGTCGATTACGGCACGCCGGTTGCGGTCATGGAAAAGTCGCTGGAGCACGAGAAGTTCGTGAGTTCGCGGATTCACCACCTCTACAAGCTCGCCGTGGAGGAGGGAGACTATCCCGCCCAGGTGATGCTCCAGTGGTTCGTCTCCGAGCAGGTCGAGGAAGAGGCCAGCATCGATGAGATCGTGGAGCGAATGAAGATGTTCGGATCCGATGGCGCCTCACTGCTGATGGTGGACACGCAGCTGGCGGCTCGCAAACCGGAAGCGGAGGAACAGGCATGAGAATGTTTTCACGATACGTGGCTCTGGCAGGACTGCTCGCGTCATTCTCTGCATGCGGTGGGGCGGGCGACGCCGACGAGACTCCGGCCGCCGGCACTCCCGATCCGGTGGACACAGAGCCTCGACCGGAATTCGCGGTGGCTCTGGACATCGACCTGGATGAAATGCAGCGATCGAGTACCGGGCTGTACACCCGGGACGTCGCAGAAGGCACCGGCCTCGCGGCCAAGGATGGTTATGTCGTAACGGTTCATTACACCGGCTGGCTGCCTACCGGCGACGTGTTCGACAGTAGCGTGGAAAGGAGCGAGCCTTACTCGTTCCAGCTGGGTCGGCGCTCGGTAATTGCCGGGTGGGAAGAGGGAATCCAGGGGATGAGGATTGGCGGCAAACGAATCCTTGTTATCCCACCGAGCCTGGCCTATGGAGCGCGCGGAAGACCCGGCGCGATCCCCCCGAATGCTTACCTGGTGTTCGAGGTAGAACTCCTCGACATCAAGATGTAAGGAGGCGACCGCGCCTCCTTCTCCGGCCACCCCGGGGGACGGTCGACGACCCGTCCCCCGCCGTATCTCGCTGGCCATCGGGCTGATCTCCGGTTCGTTCGGCGGACTGCTGGGCATAGGCGGCGGCGCCGTGATGGTGCCCTTGCTCACCGGCTGGGCCCGCCTGGATCAACATTCGGCACACGGGACGAGCCTCGTCGGAGTTGTATTCACCGGAATCGTGGGCGCCCTGGTGTACGGGAACGGGGCGGCCGTCGACTGGCAGGCCGCGATCCTGGTTGCCGTCGGCGCCGTGCCGGCGACCGTGTTCGCGGCACGCTCGAGCGCCAGGATCCCCGCTGCCGTGCTCAGGCGGTTCTTCGGTTTGTTTCTGATCGCGAATGCGATCCTGCTTCAGTTCAAGGGATCGTTCCCGGTCACCGGAATGCTGGACGGAACAGCGGCGGCGATCTCGCTGGTGTTCCTGGGAGTCCTGGTCGGAGGTCTGTCCGGTCTGCTGGGGGTCGGCGGCGGCGCGGTGATGGTGCCGGGATTGGCGCTCGGTCCCGGATTCGCGCAGCAGCTCGCCCAGGGGACGTCCCTGGCGGCAATGGTCCCATCGGGTGCGGTCGGGGCGGTCGTCCATGCGCGGATCGGCCAGGTCCGTCGAGACGTGGTATTCCCGCTAATGGCCGGGATCGCCGCCGGCTCCTGGTTCGGTGGCAGCAGCGCCCTGGCCCTGCCGGACCGGACGCTGCGTCTGTTCTTCTCCGTCGTGCTGATCCTTCTCGGCGTCCGCTACCTGGTCCGGAACGGAAGCCAGGCTGCCGACACTACCTGAATTCCCGGTCAGCCGGTCAGATCTCTGACGTTTCCGAAATCTCCGCTTCCCATTCGACGATCACGGCACCCGCCAACGACGCCGCAGTCGGACACTTCGAGCCGTGTCTCGCCAATGCCCGGTCCACGGTCTCCCGGGTACCCGCTGGAATCCGCAGGGCGTACCGGACAATGATCCGCGTCAGTACCGGCAGGCCATCTCGCACCTCGTTGAATCCCTCCACCTCGGCCGTGATGTCCTCCGGCTTCAGCCTGATCTCGCGCGCCTCCAGCGCGCCATTTAGGGTACCCAGCATTCAGCCGCCGGTGGCCGCCACGATGTAGTCGACCGGCAGTGGGAGGTCCTTCGAGTCGATCCGGTAGTACTCCTTGATCGGGCCATGCACGCCCATTTCGAATCGCGTTCCGGCCGCGATCTCCGCTGCCCGATGGACGCCCTCGACCTTCATGACCTTGCCGCGCGCCACATAGAACGGATCCGTCATTCGTGTCTCCCGGTCCTGAGTTCGTCTTTACGACCGCTGTGCGCTCCGCGCCAACACCGACTCATCGAGCGATTCAACCTATACGGGCCGCCTCCTCCGGAGCGAGGATCCTCGGTTGCCCGGAGACGTACGACATGCGCTGAGCGGCGATAAGCATAACCGAAAAGGGAGCCAACATGACGGAGTCCAGCGACCGGACGGATCGCGTCGATCGAACCGAGGATGAATGGCGGGAACGACTGACGCCAGAGCAGTACAGGATCACCAGGCAAAAGGGTACAGAACGGGCGTTCACCGGCGAATACCACGACACGAAGACCGAGGGACGGTACCTGTGCGTGTGTTGCGGCAGCTCGGTGTTCGAATCGGACGCCAAGTACGATTCCGGCTCGGGCTGGCCGAGTTTTACACGGCCGTCGGAGGACCGGGCCGTCCGTCTCGAACGGGACGTGAGCCTCGGAATGGAACGTACGGAAGTCCAGTGCGCGCATTGCGATGCGCACCTCGGACATGTGTTCGCCGACGGCCCGGCGCCGACGGGACAGCGCTACTGCATCAACTCGGCGGCTCTGGAACTGCGTCCCCGCGACGACTAGACTCGCGTTCGGATCCGGGCCCGTGAAGCGTTTCCGGGCGACGGTGGCTGCCGACATAAAACTCGAGCACGGAATGGAAGCATGATATCGCTGAACGCGTACAAGTTGGTCCACATCCTGGGTATTCTGCTCGTATTTTCGTCGTTCGGTGGGCTCGTCCTGCACGCGATGAACGGAGGTACGAAGACGACCAACACCGGCCGGCGGCTCATTGCGATCGGCTACGGCACCGGCTTGTTCTTGCTTCTGCTGGGTGGCTTCGGGATGTTGGCCCGGCTGGGCATAGTACAGGGCGGACTGCCGGGGTGGATCTGGTTCAAACTGGTCGTGTGGGTGGTCATCGGAGGATTGTTCGCCCTTCCGTATCGGAAGCCCGGATCCGCTCGTTTACTGTGGGTCCTTGGCCCGGCGCTCGGCCTGCTCGCAGCATGGGCCGGCCTGTACAAGCCGTTCTGAGTCGCGCCCTGCAGCCAGGAATCCGATCCCGATGACGTCTCGCCTCACGGGCCTGCACCTGTATCCGCTGAAGTCGGCCGCGGCATTCTCGGTGCACCATGCGGACCTGGACTCGATCGGCCTGGTTGGAGATCGGCGCTGGATGCTCGTCGACCTTCAGGGAAAACCTCTAACCCAGCGGGAACTGCCGAGACTTGCCCGACTCCACGCCATCCCTGCGCCGGCCGGCGGGCTGGAGATCGTCGCCCTGGGAATGCCGGTGCTGCATTTCGATGTGCCCGGCCCGGAGGCACCGGTCGTCACCACCGTGCTGCACAGGCGGCCGGCCGAGGGACAGCTGGCAGATTCGGCGGGCGTGGAGGACTGGCTCACGGACTTCCTCGAGACGCCGTGCAGACTCCTTTACGTCCCCTCGTCTCTGGCGAGACCCGTCGCCGCTCCGTGGGGCCGGGAGCAAGACCGTACGGCGTTTACCGACGGCTTCCCGGTTCTGCTGATCGGTGAAGGATCCCTCGCCGAGCTCAATGATCGGCTCGATCGGCCGGTTCCGATGGACCGATTCCGCCCGAATCTCGTGGTGTCCGGAACGGAGCCATTCGAGGAGGACGGGTGGTTGCGGGAACGGATCGGAAATCTCGAATTCCGGGCCGTGAAACCGTGCCCCCGGTGTATTGTCACCACAATCGATCAGGCGACGGGCGAGAGGGACCCGGCGGGTGAACCGCTCACCACGCTTGCCGCTTTCCGCAGGAACGAAGGAAAAGTGTGGTTCGGAATGAACCTGGTCCACGAGGTCGCCGGACAACTGAGTCTCGGCGACCCGGTCGAGGTGATCAGTCGCAGGGATGCTCAGGCAGGGTGACAGGTCGCAGCGTGTAGTTCCGGTCGATCAGCCTCGCCCCCGTCGCCTCGAAGTATTCGTCCCAGAAGCTCTTCACGCGTTGCGAAGCGTCGTTGTCCACTCGGGCCCCGATGACCACCACACACAGCCCGGCGAGATCCGGTAGCGTCCCCTTGGAGCTTTCCTGGCTGATCCAGGATGACGACGGCATACGCCGCAGGCCTTCCATGTCGATCGTGCGATTCGACTGCAGCATATCCGAAAATACGTACAGGACGGCCATGCGGTTCGGGGCCGCCCGCAGGTCGGCCGCCACGTCGTGCATCGTCGACAGAATATCCGTTCCGTCGATTTCGCTCCGGCCTGTCGTGTCGGTGAACACGATCAGGTAGTCCTGGGCGTCCTGGAGGAACCGGGCCCGGATCGTCGAATCCCGCGACATCGCCATTTCCTGCCACTGTCTCTTTGGAACCGTCTCCGACCAGCGTTTCGGCGGTTCGTCGAGGGAAAGCTGGAGGAGCTCGTGAGCGGCTATCCGGTCACCATGGTCGAGCTTCCGGATCCGGTCATTCGTAAGCTGCCGCGCCAGCTCGAGCTGATGATCCTCGATGCTGCTCGAGCGATCATACACGAAGACGACCAGCTCCGGAGTGGACTTCACGGCCGTCCCTCCTTCGCCCTCACCCGCCGCTGCGTTGCCCTCGGGCGTGCCGCATCCGCCGAGCAGCGGCAGTAGTGCGACCGCTCCCAGCAGGAGTACCCGCCCTACGGAATCGATGGCTGCGCCTCTCACCACGTCGTCGCCTCCCGAGTAAACCGACCTCGAATTCCCTCGAACCTCTCCACGAGTTCCCGTCGATCCTCTTCGTATCCGGCGGCGTCCCGCATCTGAAGATGCGGCGCTTGCTCGTCAACTTCCAGTTCCAGTCGGACGGGCTCGACGAAGGCCGGAATTTCCCTGGGGTCCAGACCCCGGAGCCTGCCGTTCTCCGCCCGGTAGGCGACGATCGTCGCCTCCAGCTGGTGCGCCATGGCCGGGGCTTCCTTGAGCGGCTTTTCGGTCAACAGGCTCTTCAACTCGCCAATCCGGCGCACCAGTTGTCCCTGCCCCTCCACGATGCGCTGCTGCACCGAGTCTCCAAGATCCACGAGTTCCCTTCGCTGTCTTTCCCAGGGAAGCTCGTTGAACCGGTCCCGGCGCGGATCGCGCAAATGAAAGTACGCGGCCGAGATCGCCACCAGAACCAGCGTCGTGTTGAGCAGAAAGATGGGGAAACTGAGGCCGCTCATCGAGGCCGCATATTCCCGCTGTTCCTTTGCCAGGGCCTCGAGGTCGTCCGCCCGATTCGCCTGCTCGTTCGCGGCGACGAGATTGCCGTCGACCCGCAGCCAGGAGGCCGTGCGCCGCAATTCTTCGATCTTGGAGCTGTCCTGCGCAAATCGATCTGTCGCCACTTCGCCCAGGGTGACACGCGCCTCGAACAGCACTCCGAGTACGAGCGCCAATCCCAGACCGGACAGGACCATCGGCACGACGTATTCCGAAGCCGATCGGTTGCGAACCGTCTCACCGCTCTGGGCGGCTGATTTGTGCATCAGCAGGCGACGCAGCGAATGACCGAAGAAGTGCGCGAGTACGCAAAGGAAGGTCACGACACCGGCCGCCAGCAGTGCGGCATCAGGGCGCAGGATGAACTGAGACATGACTCTCTGAAAACCTGCCGCCCAGCCTTCACTCGTCTCAGCCACGAAGCGGATCTGCTGCTCGGTCAGAGGATCTCGCGGCAGAAGGGCTCCGAACACCGGGGCATTGGCGAGGAACTCGACGACACCGAGAAATCCGATCGCCAGGGCGTACCAATGTGTCTTGAACGCCCGCGACTCGGATCTGTCCTCTTCCGCGACCAGCGCATCCGTCTCGCCCTGCTCGATCGCCTGACGGTCAATCGTAGACTCGACCAGCGAACGATTCACTTCCTGCCGCTTCTTGAGACGGAACAGTTCGGTCGTCACTCGGTCGAACCGGTCAATGTTCAACGCGACTTCGCCACTGGCCTCCGTGATCCGACCTTCCGTTTCGGATACCAGCGCGTTCAGGCGGTCCTTCTGTCGTGCGACCCAGTCACTGAACAGAGCGTGGGACCGATCTCGAAGCTCCTGCTCGGACTCGGACCTGCCGTCGGCGTCCAGAGCCGGCAGGCCGGCCTCGGCATCGCGGCGGGCCATTTCGAGCGCGGCGGTCCGCAGTCGGCCTATCGAAAGGCCCACTGGCGTTTCAATCGCCGGACCCGGCGTCTGTTCGGGAATCGAACCGGACATCGCCATGCCGCCCGAAAACGGATCGGCCTGATACTCTCCGACCGCCGACGACCCGGCTTCCCTCGACCGGACAGCCGGTTATGAATGGGCTCTTCCATCTGCACGGGCGCTGACTCCTGGGTCGGCTCGGGTGTGTATTGCCGGTCGGACTCGTCCGGCCGGGCCCACGGAAGATCTACCTGTTGGGCCATCGATACTACCGGCGAATCATCGGGAGGCTCCGCCCCGACGGGCTCGGATCCGAAGAACGGCGCATCGGAATCGCCATCAGCCAATTCGGCGGACGCCTTCACCCGCTCGAGCCAGGAAGAGCCCTCGGCACCGTTGACGTTGCTCTTTCCGGTGTGGTCGAGCCTGTCATCTGATCGTTCTATCCCCTCCGGCGCGTCGGTTTCCTGGCTCGCATCCGGGGCCTTCTTCCTGTTCGTCTTTCGCCGCTGACTCATTGTTCTATCCGCTTTCGTTCCGACGTTGGGAGACCCGACGTCTGCCCGCATCGTGGTTCGCCACCCGGCGCATGCTCCGGCTCGCGAATGAACAGGTCAGCTACCCCGGTCCGGGGATTCCCGGGCAAGAACGCTGCCAATCGATCCGGGCGATTCCATACTTCACTTAACTATAAGCAATTACATAGCTTCGAGTGCCAGACGATCCACACTGCCTGCGGGTACGTCCGTCGAACACGGCGGCAGTTTTTGGCGCAGACAGGAAAGCGGTAGCGGATTCGACCAGTATTGAACGAGCCACGCCGCACGACCGCTTCCATCGATAACACAGACCGCCGGGACGGGCAAATGTTGTCACTCGTGCCAGTCCCGGTGGATCTCGCGGGCCATGGCCCTGGCGGCCTCTGCGATCGCTTCTTCCACGCGCACGAGAGCCACTTCCAGCAGCTGTTCGACCTGTTGCTCGGAGTTGAGACTCATAGCGGCCTGTTCGGCGCCGTCCACAATATCGTCTACTCGTTGCCGGACGTCGCTCTTGATTGCGCAAAGCAGCGCTTCCGTAGTCATGTCGATCTGCATGGCTCGCCCCTTTCGGACGACGCCCGATCGCCGCGCTTGCACGGCCGGTACGGGCGGACTCGGGTTCCGTTCCTCCACCGGTCACCGGGGCAAGCCGGTTGCCACGCGTTGGGTCCACGCTGCCACGCGACAAATAACTAGTTGTAAATCATCGACTTACAGCCTATTTTCAGATCCGACTCGGCCGTTCAGAGTCGACGGCGGCAACGAAAACCGGGTGGCAACTTTCCACCTGGTTGGCAAAACGGGAGGGATGGGGGTTGAGATTCTGTTGCTGCGGAACGGTACCGAATCACTTATGCGTGGAAGACCGGGACGGGAGGCGCGAGCGACGGGCAGGCGACGTGCTCACCTGCAGCGAGTCAAAGAGCGTGGCGGATTCGCCCTTCCCGCTTCGCTGCTCGTCCTCATCGGGCTGCTTCTGCTCTTCACGGCCGGCTTTCATTCGGCCAGGCTCGAACTGCGGTCGGCCCGGAGCCTGGCTTCGTCGATCCGCGCGTTCCAGGCCGCCGAAGCCGGACTCGCACTGCTGGAGACGGGTGCCGCTCCCGGAATCGATTCCACGAGCATCCAAGACGTGCGGCTCACATTGCGAACAGACACTCTGCGAGCAGCGGGAGACGGCTCCCTGCTGCTGTGGCACCGGGCCGAGGCCGGTACGCCTGACGGGACCGGTGGAGTGACCGCACGCCGGTCCCTGAGCCGGCTGTGGTTCGTGCGACCTGACGGTACCCACGGGATGGTCGCCGGCGGCTGGCGCGAATCGATACGACTTCACCCACCCTGATCCGTATCCCCGACCGGGATCAGATCCTGGGAAGCCGGGTTCGGAGCAGCGCGATGATCCCCCCGGGATTGTCCACGTTGAGCCAGTGCCCTCCCTCGAGGCTGTGCAGATGGACCGCGCTGCCTTCGCTCTCCAGTCTGGCGATCCGTTCTGCATCCTCCGGGGCCAGGATCGAGTTCTCCGAGGCCCGAATGAACTCCAACTCGGAGTCGCCAGGTGGGGACTCCACGAGCGGCCACAGGTCGGTGCGGAAAAAATCCATGAGCAGCCGGCGCATCTCCAGGATGTCGAAGCGCCACCTGAAGGTCTCTTCTTCCCGTACCAGATTCGTTGCCATCCATTCAGCGACAAATCTCGGGAAGCCACCTGCCTCTACCGCATCCGCTCCAGCCTTCCGGGTCGCAAACGTGGCTGGAAGTCCAGACAGGAGCTCCATCATGTGCTGCGCACCGGCACCCGTCGTCCCCGGGGCGGGGGTACTGTCTACGACCCACACCTGCTCGCAGGCGACGCCGGGCTCGGCGGCGGTCGCCAGCGCCACCTTCCCCCCAAACGAGTGCCCGAGCAGCGCCACCGGTCCGCCTGACCCGGGCAGCTGCTCCAGCAGGCGCGCGACGTCCAGCGAACAGGCGGCGAGCGTATGTGGCGGAGGGGCGTCGGCCGATTCCCCATGCAGCCGGAGATCGACGAGAACGGACTCCCAGTCCGGTCGAGCCCGCATCATGCCCCGGGCGACCGCCGACCAGTTGCGCCCGGACCCGAAAAACCCGTGCAGGAAGTACAGCCTGCCACGTGGTGGTGGGACGAGCGATTCCGGCTGCAGAAGACGGTAGGACAACTGGAATCCGTGACTGCTCAGCGGAACGCGGCTCGACGACTCCGGTCCGTGTTTCATTCCAGACCTCCATTACGGATTCGTACCCGTTGCGTCGACGGAATACGACGCGACCGGCACCTCGGGCCATCGCGACGGTATTCTGTATATTATCGTGGACTCACGTCCGCCCGGTACATGATGAAGGAGACAAAAGCACATGACCGATAGTGCGAAGACCGACCTGGAGACCCGATCGGCTACCCTCCGCTGTTCCTTCTGCCTGAAGCTCAACCGCGTAGATATAGGCCGGGCCAGCGATCGGCCCAAGTGCGGCGAATGTGGACGCCCGTTCCTCCTGGACCGCCCGGTGAAGATCGCCGGCGACGACCTGGAACGAGTCGTGGCCGACGCCGACGTGCCGGTGCTGGTCGACTTCTATGCGGACTGGTGCGGACCGTGCAAGATCATGGCTCCGGTGCTGGACAGTTTCGCGGCCGACCATACCGGCGAGATCCTCGTCGGAAAGGTCGATACCGAAGCGGCGCCGGCGGTGTCGGCACGCTACGGGATTCGAGGAATTCCGACTCTCATCCTGTACCGGGACGGAACGGAAGTCGGTCGGCAGACGGGAGCCGTGGCGCGGCCAGGACTCGACCAGCTGGTGTCAGTCCTTTGAGCGGCACCTCTCGGACGTTGGTGCGTGCGCTACCCGGTTCTCTGCTGCTCGGCCTTGGACTGCTCGCCGCGTGCGGAGGGTGTGGTTCGAAAAGTGAGATCCCCACCGGCTCGGATCCGCCGGTCACGGAAGCTCCGCCCGCGTTCGAACTGATCAGGCTCGATCTGCAGTTCAGTGACCCGATACATCTGGCCGCTCCGGTCGGCGACCCCCGGCTGTTCGTCGTCGAGCAGGCCGGCAGAATCCGGATCGTGCGCAATGGATCTCTCGTCGAGAAGCCGTTTCTGGACATTTCGACCCGGGTTTCGAGCGGCAACGAACGGGGCCTGTTCAGTGTGGCGTTTCACCCGGATTTCAACGCGAACGGAAGCCTGTTCGTGAACTTCACGGACCTGGATGGCACGACGCGCATCGAGCGCTACCAGGTCAGTTTTGACCCCGATATCGCCGATCCGCAGAGCGCCTCGCTTCTGCTTTCGATCGAACAGCCGTACGCGAATCACAATGGCGGACACCTGCTGTTCGGCCCCGACGGCTACCTGTACGTCGGAATGGGTGACGGCGGGCGGGGCGGCGATCCACTGGGCAGTGGCCAGAATCGTGAGACTCTGCTGGGCGGGATACTGCGGCTGGATGTGGATGGCGCCGAGCCGTATTCGATCCCTGGGGACAACCCCTGGGCGGACCACGCGAGCTTCAGACCCGAGATCTGGGCCTGGGGACTGCGCAATCCCTGGCGTCTTGCGTTCGATCCAGTTTCCGACTTGCTGTACATCGCAGACGTCGGACAGAACTCGCGGGAGGAAGTGAACGTCGTATCGGCGGGAGCGGGCGGACTCAATTTCGGCTGGAACGTCATGGAAGGCACAGAGTGCTTCGACCGGTCGACATGCTCGCAGGAAGGCCTGGTACTTCCGGCGGTCGAATACGATCACTCGTCGGGGTGTTCGGTGACCGGTGGCGAGGTCTATCGCGGGTCTCGAATTCCTGAAATCCAGGGACTCTACTTCTATTCGGACTACTGTCGCGGTTGGCTGCGGAGTTTCCGATTCGAGTCGGGCGTGGCCCTGGATCACCAGGAGTGGGACGTCGGCGCGATCGGAAGCGTCGTGTCGTTCGGCATGGATGGCACCGGAGAACTCTATGCCCTGAGCCGCGCCGGCGTGTACCGGTTCGAGCCGGCGACGCCATGACCGTGTCGCTGGGTGTCGTACGTAGCCCGTTCCGGGCCCTGTGCGTGGCCTTCGTACCCGAGTCTGCCGAACTCAGTGAATCCGGCTGGAGAGAGCTCGAATCCGAGGTCGAGCGTGCCCTGGCGGACCGGCCGCCCGGCATTCAGAAGCAAGTGCTGCTGCTGATTCGAATTCTCGACTTGCTGGCCCGGGCACGGCATGGAAGCGCCCTGGCATCCCTCTCGCCGGCCTCCCGGCGCGAGCTCCTCGCGCGGCTCCAGGACTCGCGCTGGCTGTTGTTGCGTCGCGGGGTGTGGGGCCTGCGAACGCTCGCCCTCCTCGGGTACTACTCTCGACCCGAGACCGCTGCGTCGATCGGCTACCGCGCCGATGCCCGCGGCTGGGAGGCGCGCCGGTGAACCGGATCCAGGCCGACGCGGTAATCATCGGCTCCGGCGCCGGCGGTGGAACGATCGCACAGGCACTGGCCCCGCTGACCGCGGACGGAAGGAAAGTGCTCGTGCTGGAGCAGGGCGCACGGCTGCAGGACGACGAATACACGGGCACGGAAGCGGAGATGGCCCGAGCCCTTTACGAGGATTCCGGTGGCTTCCTCACCGAACAGGGGACGTTGACGCTGGCGTTCGGCCGGACGTACGGAGGATCGACCGCAGTCTATACGGGCACGTCGCTGATCGCCCCGGAGCGCGTGATCCGGGAGTGGGACGTGCCGGGACTGGACCACGACGACATCGCCCGGCGCTGCCGGAAGTTCGCCGAACAGAATCACGTCCACCTGCTTCCCGAGAACGAGATCAACGACAACAATCGGTTGTTCGAACTCGGCTGCCGAAGGATCGGTCTCGAGGCGGAGCAGTTTCCGGTGAACGTGAACGGCTGTCGCGGATCGAGCCTGTGCAACCTCGGATGCCCGAATGCGGCCAAGATGGGAACCGACAGGGTGCAGCTTCCGGCCGCCGAAGCAAGCGGGGTGGAAGTGGTGACACGGGCAGAGGCCCTGCGGATCGAGGATCACGCGGTGATCGCGAGAGTCTCCAGCCCCATCGACGGCGAAAAAGGGCTCCCGAGCGCCTGGGAACCAGGCGAATACCGAATCGAGGCGCGTGCCGTGATCGTGGCTGGCGGCGCCGTGGGAAGTCCGGCGCTGCTGCTCCGTTCGGGGTTCGGCAGGCTGCTCCCTCGACTCGGCGAGGGCTTCACCTGTCACCCGGCGTTCATTCTCGTCGGAGAGCACGAGGAGCGGATCACGAACGACGTGGGTCACCCGAAGAGTTTCTACCTCGACAGGGCGCGGGAGGAAGGCTTCGTACTCGAGACGTGCATGTACTTCCCGTTCGTCACGGCGAAGAATCTCACGGGATTCGGCCCGGATCACAGTTCCCTGATGAAGGCATTTCCTCGCCTGCAGATGATCCTGGTGCTCGCGTGTGACCGGGCCGTGCCGGGAAACCGGATCTCGGTCAGCGGGAATGGCGCTACCCAGGTCCACTACGAGTTTACTCCGGAAGTCCGATCGTCGCTCGCCCGGGCCACGATCACGGCCGCCAGGATATTCTTCGCCGCGGGCGCCGTGCGAGTACACGCACCGCTGGCCTCCCCGCCGCTTCTCACCCACGGCCAATCGGATCAGCTGGAGCAGAGGATCCGGGTGGAGGAATTCCTGCCGGGCAGAACGAGCGTATCCGCAGCGCACCTGATGGGGGGCTGCGCGATGGGACGGACAGCCGAGGACTCTGTGACGGACGCCTGGGGGCGGGTGCACGGCGTCCCGTGGCTGCGAATCGGCGACGGTAGCCTGTTCCCCGACAGCCTCGAGATCAATCCCTACCTCACGATCATGGCGCTCGCCGAACGCGCCGCCGAAGCCCTGCTGGCCGATTCCGCTGCGCTGTTCGCCCCATGAACGGACTCCGCGGGGCCGACGCGGTCGTACGGGCACTCGAGGACGCCGGAGTTCTGTGTGCATTCGGAATCCCGGGGACTCACAACATCGAGCTCTGGGACCGGCTGGCGGAGTCAGACTCCGTGCAGGCCATTCCCGTTACCGACGAGCAGAGCGCCTCGTTCATGTCGGACGGGCTGTGGCGGGCCTCAGGACGGCTGGGGTGCGTGAACGTGGTCCCCGGCGCCGGCCTCACCCACGCCCTTTCCGGCATCGCCGAAGCGTACCTCGACGGTGTGCCGATGCTCGTGCTCGGGTGCGGGATTCGCACGGATACCGGACACGCCTACCAGCTGCACGACGTGGACCAGCTGGCGATCGCCCGGCCGGTGACGAAGGGAGTGTTTCGGCCGCTGCACGGAAGCCAGCTGTACGATGCAGTGCGCGGCGCCTGTGCGCTGGCCCTGGCTGCCCCGCCCGGTCCGGTGATGGTCGAGGTGCCGGCGAATCTGTACCTGCTTCCCAACGCGGCACCGGCGACGGTCGGTGCCGAAGCTCCGCGGGCGGACGCGCACCTCCCCGCCCCGGCGGTTCCGGATGCACCGCCGGCCCGGCCGGTTCCGGATCCCGAATTCGTGCGCCGGGCGGCGGAGATCCTGGCCGGAGCCCGACGGCCGTTGCTGTATTTCGGACTCGGAGCGGCCGGGGCCGCCGCGGACCTGGTTCGCCTGGCCGAGCGCCTCGAAGCACCGGTGTTCACCACCCTGTCCGGGAAGGGCGTCTTCCCGGAGTCGCACCCGCTCGCGGTCTGGCCCGGCTGCGGGGAAGCCGCACCTCCGTTCGCGAGGGCGATCGCTGCTTCCTGCGACGCTACCCTGGCCGTCGGCTGCCAGTTCGCAGAGGTCGGGACCGGCAGTTACGGCTTCGCTCCCCCAGCGCCGCTGATTCACGTGGACGTCGATCCCCGGGTTCCCGGCCGGAACGTCACGGCCGAGCTGTCGGTCGTTTCCGACGCGGCGGCGTTCGTCGCCGCGTTGATCGAGGCACTGGACGCCGAGGGCCTGGAGCGGCTGCCCGACCCGGAGCTGCGAACCCGCGTACAGTCCGGTGTCGAGCAGGCCGCGCGCGAGATGTCGAGCCCGAGCGGTGACGGCGGCGTGAACCCCGGACTGCTGCTCTCCGCCATCCAGGAGCGGCTGCCCGCGGCGTCTTACGCAACCGACTCCGGGAACGGAACGTTCCTGGCCGCAGAGGGACTGCGACTCGATGAGCAGCGTCGATTCCTGGCTCCGATCGACTATTCCTGCATGGGATACTCGGTGCCGGCGGCCATCGGCGCCGCGTTCGGTCGACCGGAGCGGCCGTCGGTGGCGCTGGTAGGAGACGGCGCCTTTCTGATGACCGGTCTGGAAATGCTCACCGCGGCGACCCGGTCTCTGCCCGTGC
>JBDGUY010000014.1:0-21877 GCA_039585935.1 Gemmatimonadota bacterium | reverse complement strand
GAGATCAAGATGCGGCCGAAGATCGAAGAGCACGACTTCGGTTTCAAGCTTCGACACGCCCGACGGTTCCTCGAGGAAGGGGACAAGGTCAAGTTCACGCTCCGATTCCGGGGGCGGGAGATGACCCACCCGGAGCTCGGTGAGCGAGTTCTGACCCGTGTCAAGGAAGAACTGGCCGAACTCGCGACCATTGAATCGGACGTGAAAAGGGAGGGTCGCCAGATGACGATGCTGGTGGCACCCCGGAGTTCGTAGAGAGAGGACTGGAAGCAATGCCCAAGATGAAGACGAACCGCTCCGCCGCGAAGCGATTCACGAAGACGGGGAGCGGGAAATACAAGAGGAATAAGGCGTATCACAGTCACATCCTCACGAAGAAGAGCCCGAAACGGAAGCGGAATCTCCGCAAGTCGACTCTCGTGTCGAAGGCGGATGTGAAGCGGGTGAAACGACTTCTCGCCGGCGGTTGATCGCCGGACAGACCAGAGGCGCGCCGTGCCCGGGAGGGACGGTGTCCAGGACCGATTCGCCCGTGGGCTGGCGCAACCCGCTAGCCCAGGGCGTGCAGAAGGAAAGAGAGTGGAACGATGCCGCGAGCTACAAGCAGCGTCGCTCGGAATAAGCGAAAGAAGAAGGTTCTCAAGGAAGCGCGTGGTCAGTTCGGTGCGCGCTCCAAGCTCTATCGTACGGCCAAGAATGCCGTCGAGCGGGGCTGGGCCTATTCGTACCGGGATCGCCGGGTCAGGAAGCGGGATTTCCGACGGCTGTGGATCGCCCGGATCAATGCGGGTGCCAGACAACACGACCTGTCGTACTCCCGGTTCATCAGCGGCCTCCGTAATGCGGGCGTCGAGTTGAATCGCAAGGTCCTGGCGGACCTGGCAATCCGTGAGCCGGAGGCCTTCGCCGAGCTGGCGCGGATCGCCCGGGAGCACGGGAACTGAGACGAGCCTGAGGGCGAATGCCGACCGACGGCCGCTCCCTGCGCCAACGCCTGGAGGACATCCGCCAGCGCGGCATCTCTGCCATCCGGTCGGCGGCAGACCGTGACGAGGTAGAGCAGGCGAGGGTCGAATACCTGGGGCGAAGCGGGCTGATTTCGCAGGCGATGTCGGAACTCCGAGACCTCCCGGTCGAGGAGAAGCCCGCGACGGGACAGACCGGAAATCTGGTGAAGAACGAGCTCGAGACAACCCTCGAGCTCCGCCTCTCGGAGATCGAGGCGGCCGCGGCCGCCTCCTCTCCTTCCAGTTCGGTCGATCTCACCCTGCCCGGCCGCCGGCAGTGGCGTGGCGGCGTACATCCCGTGACCCGGGTTATCGATGAAATCTGCGAGATCTTCCGCGAGATCGGATTCACCGTCGCCAGTGGCCCCGAGATCGAGAGTGACTGGCACAACTTCACCGCACTGAATATCCCCCTGGATCACCCGGCGGCGGATATGCACGACACGTTTTACCTGGCCGATGACAGGCTGTTGAGGACCCATACATCTCCTGTCCAGGCGCGCGTAATGCTGGAGCACGAGCCTCCGATCCGTGTCCTCGCTCCCGGCCTCTGTTTTCGCCGCGATCCGTGGGACGCTTCGCACGCTCCGGCATTCGAGCAGATCGAAGGCCTGGCCGTGGACGAAGGCATCGATTTCATCGAATTCCGCTCTGCCATCGATTTCTTCGTCCGGCAGTTCTTCGGGGCCGGCACGCGGACGCGATTCCGACCGTCCTACTTCCCGTTCACCGAGCCGTCAGCCGAAGTGGACGTGACCTGCTTCCTGTGCGAGGGGTCCGGCTGTCCGACCTGCAAGGGCACGGGCTGGGTCGAGATCATGGGCAGCGGAATGGTCAATCCCGCCGTGTTCAAGGCCGTTGGCTACGACGAAGAAAAGTACACGGGATATGCGTTCGGTATGGGACCGGGCCGGATTGCGATGCTCAGGTACCGGGTCCCGGACATCCGCCTGCTGTACGAGGGCGACATGGCATTCCTCGAGCAGTTCGACTGATGGACGTCTCCGTCAACTGGCTCAGGGCGCTGGCGCCAGATATTCAGGGGACCGCCGCCGAACTGGCGGATCGACTGAGCATGCAGGCGATTCCGGTCGATCGGGTTATCCCGGTTGGCGAAGGACTCGAGGGAATCGTCGTGGCCCGGGTCGTGGAAGCGGTTCGGCATCCGAATGCGGATCGGTTGACTCTGTGCAGGGTGGATGCCGGCGGCGACGAGTTGATCGACGTGGTGTGTGGGGCCCCGAACGTAGAGCAGGGAGCTCTGTATCCGTACGTACCGCCAGGTGTGTCGCTTCCCGGCGGCTTCGTCATCGAATCGCGTAAGATTCGAGGCGAGATGAGCCACGGTATGTTGTGTTCCGAGAAAGAAATGGGACTGGGTCGGGATGCCAGTGGAATCCTCAGACTCGATGGTGAGTATTCCGTTGGTCAGAGCTTTGCGACGGCGATGGCCCTCCCTGACGCGCGGCTCGAACTCGACCTGACGCCGAATCGAATCGACCTGGCCTGTCATCTGGGTGTCGCTCGAGAGCTGGCGCCGGTCGAAGGAACCGGAGTCGCTCTGCCGTCATTCGACGGTCCCGCGTGGAATGCCGGGTGGGTGGATGGCGAGAGTCAGGCGGAATCGGGCGGGGTGCGAATCACGATCGAGGACCCGGAGCGTTGCAGCAGGTATCTCGGCGCGATCGTGCGGGACATTTCCGTCGGTCCGTCTCCGGAATGGCTCCAGGCCCGCCTGCGAGGCGCCGGAGCACGTCCGATCAACAACGTCGTGGACGCGACCAACTACGTGCTCCTTGAACTGAATCAACCGCTACATGCGTTCGACCTCGGCAAGATCGGGGGAGGGGAGATTCGGGTGCGGCCCGCCGCGGCGGGAGAGAAGCTTCGAACTCTCGACGGCGTGGACCACGACCTCAGTCCGGTCGATACGGTCATCGCGGATGCAAGCACGCCGATCGCGCTGGCGGGAGTGATGGGAGGCGAGGACAGCGAGGTCACGGCAAGCACGACCGACCTCCTGATCGAGTGCGCTGCCTTCGACCCCCATCACACGCGGCACACTGCGCGCCATTCGGGGCTCGCGACCGACGCGTCCTACCGGTTCGAGCGCGGCATCGACGAGACCGGACAGGAGTCGGCACTCCGCCACTGCGTCGAGTTGATCGTGGCCATCGCCGGGGGAGAAGCGGATCCGAGTGGAATCCGGGTCGGTAGCCCTCCGCCAGAGCATCAGGTCGTGGCACTTCGGATCTCGAGAATTCAGCGGGTGTTGGGTCTCGATCTGACGGCGGAGGAAGTGACCGGGCTCATCGCGCCTATCGGGTTCAAGGCACGGCTGGACGCTGATGTTTCCGACCTGCTTCTCGTAACTGTACCGGGGTGGCGCAGAGACGTGGCCACCGAGGCGGATCTGTTGGAGGAGGTAGCCCGCCGGTTCGGCTACGATTCGTTCCCACGCGAGCCGCGGAGCTTTCGTCCGAGTGCCGTACCCGACTGTGAAGATCGCGCCCGGGCTGACGCAGTCCGCCGACTCCTGGTTGCCAGGGGCCTGTACGAGGGACGCAGCGTGCCCTTCGTACCTGACAGCCGATCAGCGGGCAGCCGTATCCCGCTGCTAAAGCCGTTGTCCGCGGCCGAGGGGTTCTTGCGCACCGATCTCGTTCCCGTGCTGCTCGGCCGGGTCGAACACAACTGGTCACGGGGACACCGGGACGTTCGATTGTTCGAGCTCGGAGCTGTCTTCGGCCAGAAAGCGGGCGCTGCCGGGGAAGCGCCGCCCGACCCGACTCCGGAACAGCGGGATGCAGCGAGTCCGTTCGTAGAAGAACGCAGATTCGCCTTCGTGCTCACGGGTTCAAGACTGCCTGCCCACTGGAGTGCCGAGTCACCCGATACTGACATCTGGGATATCGTCGGGCTCGTTGACGAGCTGGCGGAGGAACTCGGACTCGGGACCGTGCAGGCTGGCATCGAGCCGGGTGATGCCGCTGATCGACCGTTCGGTTTCGAGTCGTGGCTGGATAGCTCGGCGATTCGGATCGAGGGGAGCGATGGACTCAGGGGCATTGCCGGGCTGGTGAAGGCGGCGCAGGTCGACTCGCCTCGGTGGGCAGCGCCGGTATTCGCCGGGGAGTTTCGGCTCGACCCCGTTCAGACGGAGGATCGGCGCCAGTATCGGAGCCTGCCTCAGTATCCCGCGGTCTCGCGTGATCTCGCGTTTTCGCTGGCGATATCGGTGCCCGTCGCGGATGTAGAACGAACAATTCGAACCTCGGCGCCGCCGCTGCTCACGTCCTTGCGCTTGTTCGATGTGTTCGAAGGTGACAAAGTTGGGGAGGGCCGGCGCAGTCTTGCCTGGCGCCTGGTGTTTCGCGCACCCGATCGAACGCTCACTGATCCGGAAGTCGATGAGGCCGTAGCCGTTATCGTGCACCGATTAGAGGAAGATCTCGATGTCCGAATCCGCACCTCCTGACGGAGCCGCCGTCGAGCGAGAGCTCGAAGGGCTGGAGAGAGCCGTAGGGACGCTGCTCGAAGAGCTCGCGTCATTGCGAGAACGGGCGCTTGGCGCCGAGGCCCGTCATCGCAGGCTCGAAGAGACTCTGCAGAAGGCGAAGGTCGACGGAGCAGGACCAGAAGACCTCGAACGCCGACTGCGCGATTTAGGTGACGAGAACGCTCGCCTCAGGGCGGTGATCGAAGAAGCACGCGAACGAGCAGGTCGCATACGTGGACGTTTGTTGGTGATCGAGGACGAGACCACCGACTGAACATGCTCCGGAGGGCGATTTGGAAGAAGACAAGGGTCCGGTCCGCGTCACGATCTTCGGAGAGGAGTATTCCATTCGTTCCGACAAGGGCGAGGAATACACCATTGCCTGTGCACAGCACGTCGATGATCTGATCCAGGAAGCGCACGTCCGCGCGAAGGTGCCCGAACCCCACAAGGCGGCGATTCTGGCCGCCATGCAGATTACCGACCAGATGTTCAGGACCAGGGCGGCGAGTCAATCGCAGGCACGGATGCTCTCCGAGCGTCTCGCCGGACTGCGAGCCAGGGTCGACGCAGCCCTCGGGCAGAATGCTGCGGTCGCGGTCGAGCAGGGAAGCCTTACCCCGGAGGACTGAAGGATCGGGCGGACAGCATAACCGGCTGGGCGTTCGACCGGTATTCCCGGGGCTCCTTGCGACGAGCGCGAATTCCGGACACTTTCTGAGCGGGCGTTTAACGGCCTGTGCCAGCGAAAAGCTCGGCCCAGTTTCGGCATAGATTACAGGTCCACAGTGGCTTAGGGTGTCGTGGACCCTGATGAGAGCCGGAGGCCGGTGCGGACCCGCGGGGTACCGCCGGCCGTTTTTTGTGCGCATATACTGGCCGCTTGACGGCCGTTCAGCAGATAGATCGATGGAGCCGATACAATGGAACTCTTGAGCGCCCTGATCGCCGCCGTCGCCGGAGCGTTCGTTGGAGGCGTTGTCGGCCTCCTCGCCGGCCGACGAATCGAGGCGCGACAGGCTGAATTGACCCGTGGCACGGCACAGTCCGAAGCCAGGGGGATTCTGGAAGCGGCCGAGCGGGAGGCGGGCACACTCAAGCGCTCCGCAGAGCTAGCCGGCAAGGAAGAAGGATTCCGACTTCGAGACGAGCAACTTCGTGATCTAGAAGATCGGCGCGTTGAGCTGGAGCGGCTCGAGAAGCGTGTCGCGGAACGCGAGGAGTCGCTCGAGAAGAAGCTCGACGTCATGGATCAGCGCCAGGAGCGTGTGGCATCTCGCGAGGAGTCGCTCCTGACGCGAGAGAAGGACCTCGACACAGCCCGCAAAGACCTGGAGCAGGAGAAATCCGGCTTCCAGCAGCGACTCGAGACCCTCGCCGGCATGACCGCCCAGGACGCTCGATCCCAATTGATTGAACGAATCGAGGAAGAGGCCAAGGCCGATGCCGCGCAGACCGTCCGCGAGATCCGCGAGCGGAGCCGGCGCGAGGCGGAGCGTGAGGCGAAGAAGATCATCGCCATGTCGATTCAGCGGATGGCTGTAGATCACTCCTCCGAGATCACGGTATCCGTCGTGCCACTTCCCAGTGACGACATGAAGGGCCGGATCATTGGACGTGAGGGTCGCAACATTCGCTCATTCGAGCATGCGACAGGTGTCGACGTGGTGGTGGATGACACGCCTGAGGCGGTGATCCTCTCGAGCTTCGATCCGATCCGGCGCGAGGTCGCGCGTATCGCCATGGAAAGGCTGGTATCCGACGGGCGCATTCACCCCGGCCGGATCGAGGAGGTCGTCGAGAAGGCCTCCGAGGATGTGAAGGCCGAGATGCAGGAGGCGGCCGAACTGGCGCTGTACGAGCTCGGAATCCACGGCCTGCATCCTCAGTTGGTAGAGGTGCTCGGCAACCTCAGGTACCGCACTTCCTACGGGCAGAACCAGCTCCAGCACGGCAAGGAAGTCGCGCTGCTCGCGGCAAATATGGCGGCGGAGTTGGGCCTGGACGTCGAAATGACGAAGCGCATGGGCCTGCTGCACGATATCGGCAAGGGGCTGACCCACACGCAGGAAGGCAGCCACGTCGAGATCGGTTTCGAACTCTGCAAGCGCCACGACGAGCCTGACCAGGTGCTCAACGCAATCGTCGCGCACCACGGAGAGGAGCCGGCGCGATACCCGGAGACGTTCCTGGTCACCGCGGCCGATGCGATCTCGGGCGCCCGCCCGGGAGCCCGTCGCGAGTCGTTCGAGCACTACGTGAAGCGTCTCGAGAAGCTCGAGGAGATCGCCCGTTCGTATGCCGGCGTCTCAAAGGTCTATGCGATCCAGGCGGGCCGCGAAATTCGGATCCTGGTCATGCCCGAGAAGATCACGGATGAAGAGATGGCGGAGTTGAGTGAGAAGACGGCACGCAGGATCGAAGATGAGCTCCAGTATCCCGGGCAGATCAAGGTCGTCGTCGTACGCGAGACCCGCGCAGTGAACTTCGCGCGCTGATCCGGAGCCCGACTCAGGCCGTTCGAACCAGAGCCACCCCGGAGGATTCGATGTCCGCAAAGATCATAGATGGCAACGAGATCGCCGCTTTCGTTCGGGCGGAGGTGAAGATCGAGGCGGATGCCCTGCGTGAGCAGGGGATCGAGCCCTGCCTGGCTGTCATGCTGGTCGGCGAGGACCCTGCGTCCCGGGTCTACGTCGGGATGAAGGAAAAGAAGTGCGCCGAGGTCGGAATCCGGAATATCGATGCGCGTCTTCCGGCGGAGACCTCGCAGGAGGACATCCTGGCGATCCTGGACCAGTGGAATGCGGACCCGGCCATCCACGGAATCCTCGTCCAGCTCCCGCTTCCGGATCACGTTGACGAAAAGACAGTGACCGAGCGGATTCTGCCGGAGAAGGACGTCGATGGATTCCATCCGGTCAACGTGGGCCGCATGTCGGGTGGGGACACGACGGCCTTCCGGCCCTGCACGCCTCATGGTGTCCAGGTCATGCTGAAGCACATCGGCTGGGACCCCTCCGGCAAGCACGCGGTGATCGTGGGAAGGTCCAACATCGTCGGCCGGCCGATGGCGACGATCCTGTCGCAGAAGGAGCCGTGGGCCAACGCCACGGTGACGGTCGCGCACAGCCGCTCGGAAGATCTGGCAGGGATCTGCCGGCTCGCCGATCTGCTCATCGTGGCCGTCGGCAGGCCCGAATCGGTCACTGGCGATATGGTTCGGGATGGCGCCGTCGTCATCGACGTGGGCGTGAACCGGGTAGACGATCCGACCACCGAGAAGGGCTACCGGCTGGTCGGCGACGTCGCATTCGATGAGGCAAAGGAGAAGGCCTCATGGATCACTCCGGTTCCCGGCGGTGTCGGACCGATGACCATTGCGATGCTCCTGAAGAATACGGTGACCGCGGCCGGCCGGATGGCCGGCTCAGACTGACCGCTCGAGCCATTCAGGGGATGTCTCGCCGCAGGCGGAATTCGTGAGCGAGAGCCAGATTCCGATGTTCGGTGGAGGCACTGCTGAGCCCCGGGAGTCCGGGCTCGATCCGGGTTTGCCGGCGGTTCCCGGTTCTACTCCTGAGACAGCTGTTCCGGTGGCGGAGGTGAACGCTGCGGTCCGTCAGCTGCTCGAGCAGAGCTTCGCGCCACTCTGGATTCGTGGCGAGATCGCGAACTGGAAACCCCACCGTTCCGGACACCGCTGGTTCAGCCTTCGCGATGACGCTGCGCAGATCCAGGCGGTCATGTGGCGCTCCGACGCCGCCCGCCTTCCGACGGACCCCGAAGAGGGAATGGAGGTATTCGCGTTCGGGTCGCTGACTCTGTACGAATCTCGCGGTCAATACCAGTTCGTCGTTCGTCGGCTCGAGGCGAAGGGCGAAGGGCTGTGGCGTCTGGCCTTCGAGCGTCTGCGGCAGAAGCTGCAGGCCGAGGGATTGCTCGATCCAGATCGGAAACGTCCGCTTCCGAGGGTTCCGCAGACCATCGGCATCGTGACGTCGAGATCCGGCGCGGCTCTGCGCGACATGCTGGCCGTGATCCGACGCAGGGCTCCGTGGACCCGTGTCCTCGTCTCCGACTGCCGGGTTCAGGGCGACGGGGCTTCGCTGGAGATCCAGCAGGCGCTCGCCCGACTGGTTGCGGAGGGTTCGTCGGACGTGATCGTACTGACGCGCGGCGGTGGATCGATCGAGGACCTGTGGGAGTTCAATGACGAGTCTCTGGCCAGGATGATCGCGCAGAGTCCGATTCCGACCGTGTCGGCAGTCGGACACGAGATCGACGTAACGATCTCCGATCTGGTGGCTGATCTGCGAGCTCCGACTCCGTCCGCGGCAGCCGAGGCCGTGACGGAGGACGCAGTCGCTCTATCGGCCGAGCTTCGAGCGCTGGCAGGCGATCTGGTCGAGGGGCTCCGTCGCCGGACCCGTACCGGTTCGGAGCGGGTTCGAGGAGCGGCCGGGGCACTCGTGGATGCGTGGCAGCGCGGGATCGCGAACCGGCGCTCGCGGCTTGCCGTGTCTGCCGGCCGACTGGATGGCCTGAGTCCGATCGGTGCGCTCCGGAGGGGTTTCAGCGTCGCCCTCGATTCGCGCGGTCGCGTTCTGCGCTCTGCGCGGGACTTCGAGGCTGGCTCGAGCTTCGTGCTGCGCCTGACGGATGGCAGAGTTTCAGCCACGGTCGACTCGGTCGACCCGGAGGAATCTCGGCTGTCGACCGCCCCCGACAACGCCCCGAGTGGCGAAGGATGATGAGACGTGACTGACACGAAGACGGCTCAGACGGGCGGAGGCCAGCCTCCGCGTGGATTCGAGGATCTGATGGCGGAGCTGGACGGAATCGTCCGCGAACTGGATGCAGGCGATGTCGAGCTGGACGAAGCGCTCCGCCTGTTCGAGACGGGGGTCGGCAGGCTGCGGGAGGCAGGCCAGTTGCTCGACCATGCGCAGGGGAAGGTCGAGGAGCTGATCGAGTCGGCGTCAGGAGACCTGACCGTGATCGGATTCGAGACCGAACCGAGTCCGGAAGACGAGACTGACGACGCGTGAATTCGTCAGCGGTCGAGCCGGGGTTTCTCGAACCGTGGAGAGACCGTATCGAAACGGCGCTGCGAGAGTTTCTCGAAACGGAACTGGTAGGGGTTCCGGAAGAGCTGGCGGCGCCGCTGCGCTACTCGGTGCTGAGCCCGGGCAAACGAATCCGGCCCTTGCTCATGATGGCTGCCCATCGTGCCGCCGGAGGGTCCTTGGACCGCGTCGTGGATCTCGCCTGCAGCGTCGAACTCGTACACGCCTACTCGCTGGTCCACGATGACCTGCCATGCATGGATGATGACGTGTTGCGACGGGGGCGACCGACCGTACACGTCAGATTCGGGGTCGGCCCGGCAGTCATGGTTGGCGCGGCTCTGATGCCGCTGGCCGTCCAGGCCATTTTAAGGTTCTCAGCGGATCTCGGTGTCGACGACCGGACGACTCGCCGGCTGATCGCCAGCCTCACGGCGGCGTCGGGGGCATCGGGCATGGTCGGAGGTCAGCTTCTGGATCTGCGGGCCGAGGGCCGTGCCGTTGGACGCGGTGAACTCGAGCGCATTCACACGGGGAAAACCGCTCGATTGATCAGTGCATCCGTTGCGATGGGCGGGATCGCGGCCGGAGCCAGCGACCTCGAGGTACGGCGGCTGGAACGGTTCGGTTTGCGGCTCGGGCTGGCCTTTCAGGCGATCGACGATATTCTGGACCTGAGGGGAGACACTGAGATGCTGGGCAAGGAGAGCGGGCGTGACACGGCTCTCCGCAAAGCGACGTATCCAGGCATCTTTGGAATGGAAGAGGCAGAGCGAATGAGTCGTCGCCTTGCTTCCGCTGCGACGTCCGAGCTGGCGGATCTGGACGAGGCGGCCGAGCTGCGGGACCTGGCCGAGTACATCATCAACAGGAGCCACTGACGTGCGAGTAGGTGTTGATGGGCACACGGGACACTCGACGCTCCGGGACGCTCTCCGGAAGCTCGATGAATGTGCCGACGGACTCGGCCTCGAGCTCTTTCTGTCGGACGACCTCGCGGCCGTGGTCGATGAAGCCGGCTCGCCTCTTCTCGCGGGACAGCCATTACCAGACGATCTGGCCGGACTGGACGTCCTGCTCACGCTCGGTGGTGATGGGACGCTTCTGCGCGGTGCGCGGATCGCAGGACCGCAGGATGTACCGGTTCTTGGCTGTAATCTCGGACACCTTGGATTCCTCACGGCGGCGCCGGCCGAACGGCTCGGGGAAGTGCTACAGCGGCTCGAGGCTGGCGATGTTGTGGAAGAGCGGCGACTGGCGCTGGACGTTCAGGTCACCCGGGCCAGTTCCACCACGTCGGAGGACATCGAAGGAGAAGACATTTCAGGGGCTTCGACTGGTCGCCACGGGATGTGGAGCGGCTACGCCCTGAACGATGCCGTAATCCACAAGGGCGGATTCGCCCGCCTGATCCGCATGCGGGTCTGGGTGGACAACGAGGAGATCGGACAGTACAGCGCCGATGGGATCGTGATCGCGACGGCGACCGGATCCACGGCCTACAGCCTGTCGGCCGGTGGACCGATCCTGGTTCCCCAGATGGACGCGATCGTGGCGACTCCGATCTGTCCGCACACTCTCGCGGTGCGTCCCGTGGTGGTCCCGGCCGACTCCGTCATCACGATCGAACTCACGAGTGACGTCGGCGGTATCCTGGTCACCGTGGATGGCCAGCCCGGCGGCAGCGTAGAACCGGGAGACCGGGTTCGCGTGGCTCGTTCGCCTCATCCAGTGCGGCTCATTCGGCTTCCCGAGCACAATTTCTTCCAGGTCTTGCGACAGAAGCTTCGCTGGGGAGATGTCCGCCCGAGTGAACGCTGATGTCGCATTCATGAGGCCGGAGAACCAGGCTTCGGAATGCTGACCGAACTCCGCATCCGCAACTACGCCGTGATCGACGAGATTCACGTCGAACTCGGTCCCGGATTGAATGTCCTGAGCGGCGAGACCGGGGCCGGGAAGTCGATCATCGTGGGCGCGCTATCTCTGCTGCTGGGTGAACGTGCGGCGGCGGATGTGATCAGGGCTGGAGAAGATCGAGCGATCGTCGAGGGCGTGTTCGATCTCCCTGCCGATCCAGCATTTCGGGCGCGCTGCGATGAACTGGGCATCGACCTGTCGGACGATACCCTGATTCTCCGTCGCGAGCTGCAGCGCGAAGGCAGGAATCGCGCGTGGGTAAACGGCACGCCGGCGACAGCGACCCTGATCGCAGAGCTGGGTGATTCCCTCGTCGACCTGCACGGGCAGCACGAGCACCAGGCGCTGCTGCGCCCAGTTCCGCAGCGGCGAATCGTGGATGAATTCGCCGGCGCCGCCCCGCTCGCCGAGGAGGTGAAATCGGCGTGGGAAGCTCTGCGGGCCGCCAGGGCAGAACTCGAGGGGGTTCGGCGCCGGGTAGCGGAAGCGCAGGAGAACATCGAGTTCCTGAGGCGAAAGGCAGAAGAAATCGAGGCCGCCGAGATCGAACCCGGTGAGGAAGACTCGCTGATGGCCGAGATCCGACGCCTCGAGCACTCCGAGGAACTCCTGACCCTGTCCGGGGAGTTGCACGACGTAGTGTACGGCGGCGATGGCGCGGTCGTCGACCGGCTCGGCACTCTGCGAAGGTCGCTGGACTCGCTGCTGAGGATCGACCCGGATGCGAAGGGGATCGAAGAACTGTACGAGTCAGGGCAGGCGACTCTGGATGAGCTGGGACGTCGGCTTCGGGACTATCGATTTCGGATCGAACACGATCCAGGGCGGCTCGCCACTCTGCGTCAACGACAGGACCTGCTGTATCGGTTGCGTCGGAAGTATGGCGGCACCCTGGAGGACGTCAAAGCCGAAGGCATCAGCGCACGGACTGAGCTCGACTCCCTCGAGAGCTCGGAAGACGATATCGACCGACTGGAGTCCGAGGAACGGGCACGGGCGGCGGCCCTCTCGGCTCTCGCGGACAAACTGGGGGCAGAGCGCCGTGGGTCCGCGGAGCGGCTCGAGCGGCAGGTCACCGAACAGTTGCCGGACCTCGGTATGCCGGGCGGCCGGTTCTGCGTCGAGTTGACGCCGTTGGAAGAACCGGGCCCGGATGGAGCGGAGACGATCCGCTTCCTGGTCAGCCTGAACCCGGGTTTCGATCCCGGTCCCCTGTCGCGCGTTGCTTCCGGAGGCGAACTGAGCCGTGTCATGCTCGCCCTCAAGAGCGTCCTGGCTTCGGTAGACTCTGTTCCGAGCCTCGTGTTCGATGAGATCGACGCCGGAATCGGTGGGCGTGTGGCCCATCACGTGGCAGCACGGCTGGGGACGGTCGCAGCGTCGCACCAGGTATTCGCCATCACGCACCTGGCCCAGATCGCGGCGCGCGCCGATGTGCATCTGCGGGTCGAGAAGGCGGAGCAGGCCAGCCAAGTCACGACCCGGCTGGTACAGCTGCAGGACGACGCCCGAGTCGAGGAAGTCGCCCGAATGCTGGGAGGTGATCCTGAGAGCGATGCCTCGCTCAGACACGCGAAGGAACTGCTGCTCCGGTCACCCGGAGATGTCGTTCAGAACAGCTGAATCGGTACCCGCAGGTTCAGGGTCATGATGTCGGAGGCCGGCGTCTGTCCGCCTCCCCCCGCGATCGACCCCTGCCACACGATCGACAGTTCCATTGGGAAGTTGGCGATCCCGGCCGCGAATCGCGGCGTGGTACGGTAGTAGGCGCCGACTCCGAGCCGATGACGGCTCTGGCTCGACTCGCTCGCCAGGGGTGAGGGGTCGGGGACTCCGTCACCGGAATACTCGTCCGATCCCTTGCTGCGCCACTTGTATTCGATTCCGAGCGAGATCGTCTCGTTCATGCGGAACCGGGGCGAAAGGCGAAGCTCGAACACATCCCCCAGGTTTCGACTCACGGTTCGTTCCTGCGCCGTATACGCGAACGGATGAGCTGGATCGCGGACCCGCATCACGAGCTCGTCCGCGAGCTGCAGCGTGTAGCGCGCGCTGCCCACGATCCACAGCCAGGTGCCGAACTGGGCGTCCTGCCATACCCCGAATTCCAGGTCGGTCTGGCCGTCGCCGACCGGTTGCTGCATGGCGCTCGTGGGAACGAGGTAAGGGGCGGCGTCAGCATCGGACACCGGGAATCTCAACCGTGCCCCCGCAGTCGTCCGGAACCGGTTTCCCGAACCCCGGAGGTCCGGTTCGCGCGTGGCCCGGAAGCGATCCTCGTCCACCGGCGTGATGGGTTCGAACGTGTCGAACAGCAATACACGGAGCCCGACCTCGATCTCGCCCAGGTCCCAGCCGCGCGTGGTATCGATCAGAGAGTCGACTCCAATCGGTGCGGCGCCGAGCATCGGCTGCAGGTCTGAGCTCTGGGCGGAATCGGGGAGCGTCAAGGTCGGGAGGGTGAGCCCGAAAGCCGTGTAGCCGTCAGACATCGTCGCATACCGATCCGTCAGTTGAATACCGGTCGCGGACTGACCCGTCGGCAACAGTTGCTCCCCATCGACTCGACCTGCCAGCGCCAGCGAAAACTCGTTGGACCCTGCGAGCAACGCCCTGGCGGCAACTTCCTCCTCGGGCGTGAGCGTTCCGCCGTCGATCAGCGCGGCCAGGTCCTGCTGTGCGTTGGATAGTGGTACAAAAAACGACTGCGGAGCCGGAAAAACGCTGGAGGACGGGACGAAGTTCGCGGTCGTGGAATCGTACGTGTAGGTCGTTTCCGCGGTTCCACGCACGATGGGAACCATCACGTCCACCGACACACGGTTGAACAGGCCGAAGGACAACCCGAGCGGCACCCGGCGGATGTCTTTCGTAATCCTCCCGTAGTCCAGGTCCCCGAGCGATACCTCAGTGGCGGTCAGTGAATCGTACCCGAGGGCTACGGCATCCCGATTCAGATCCGCGAGGAGTGGATCCATGCCCGGGAACAGGCGATTGACGATCGAGCCCTCGTAGTCGGAGTGAAGCGGTTCCTTGGAACCGTCGCTGTACGTGGCGCTTCCGAGCGCGAACTGGTCGTTCCAGATCTCCCAGCTGGGAGAGAGCTCGACCCACAGCGCTCCGTGGTCCGGGATTCGAGCATCCCTGTCGTATGCCTGGGCCCGGCCGCTTCCCGGGGAGGCGGCCAGAAGTCCGGCGATCAGGATAGGGACGAGTCCGGACCGGCATTCGAGCATGGATCGCATCGGATCTCCGGGCGCGTGTAAGTGCAGCGAAGGCCGAATATGCTCGCGGCTCCGAAGCGGGCACAAGTCAGCGCCGGAACGGCTCACGGCCCCTTTCGGCTCTTCACTCGTCTCGATACCATACTGCCGCGTCCGATCCGTCGGGCGCTATGGCGCCGTGGCCGAGCGGCTAGGCAGGGGCCTGCAAAGCCCCCTACTCCGGTTCGAATCCGGACGGCGCCTCTGCACCAGCCTTGTGCCCCCTGGCATCCGGGAGGCAGGGGGGCCTCATGACTCCAGGCGCGGAGTCCGGTTCGTGAAGCGATTCATCACCCTCGACAACGTGCTCGCGGCACTGCTGGTGTTCATACCGGTGGCGATCGTGATGCGCTACGTCATGGGGATGGATGGCACCCCCGTGTTCCTCGCCGCCGCGATCTCGATCATTCCACTCGCCGGGTACATGGGCCGCGCCACGGAGCGTCTGGCCGAGCACGTGGGCGCCGGCGTGGGCGGATTGCTCAACGCAACGTTCGGCAATGCCGCCGAGCTGATCATCGCGGTTCTCGCCCTGCGTGCGGGATTGCACGAGGTGGTCAAGGCGTCGCTCACCGGTTCGATCATCGGGAATATCCTGCTCGTGTTCGGACTCAGCGCGCTTGCCGGCGGTCTGAAACATCCGCCGATCCAGCGCTTCAACAAGACGGCCGCCAGCCTCGGCGGTACGATGCTCGTGCTGAGTGCGATCGGGCTGGTGATCCCCGCCATTTTTCACGCCCTGGCGGGCGACGGTCACCTGGTGGTCGAGCGAAATCTGAGCCTCGACATTTCGGTCGTCCTGATGGTCACCTACGTGCTCAGCCTGGTATTCAGCCTGCGCACGCACTCGCACCTGTATCTGGGCGCCGCGCACGCGGACGAGGACACCGAGGCCGTCGGACTTGAAGCCGCCAACGACCGGAACGACGCTTTGCGGGCCTTCGGCCTGCTCGTGCTCTCGGCGGCGGCCGTAGGGTTCATGTCCGAGATGCTGGTCGGCAGCCTGGAGCAGGCGGCTCACGAGCTGGGAATGACCGAGGTGTTCGTCGGGGTCATTCTCGTGGCCCTGGTCGGCAACGCCGCCGAGCACTCGACGGCCGTGCTGATGGCGATGAAGAACAAGATGGATCTGTCCGTGAATATCGCACTCGGATCATCGATCCAGATCGCGCTGTTCGTGGCGCCTCTCCTGGTGTTCGTGAGCTACTTCATCGGGCCGCAGCCCATGGATCTCAGGTTCACTGGTCTCGAGGTCGTCGCCGTCGTCATGTCGGTCGGGATCATGGCCCTGATGACGCAGGATGGGGAGTCCCACTGGATGGAGGGGGTTCAGCTGCTGGCTGTCTATGTGATGCTGGGTATCGCCTTCTACTTCCTCCCGGTCTGACGGTCGGGCAACCACCCATACGTTGACCGCGTCTAACCGTCTGGATGGGTCGGTCGAGACACCCTTTCCAACCTGTGAGGCTCAGCGGGGTGACGGACCCAGGTGTTGTCGTGAGGAGAGGATGATCGGTCTCGTACATTCTCTCGTAACTCCTTACCCGATCTGTGCAGGCCATCAATGAAGTCGCGCTACATCGTCACTCTGATCGTGCTCGTCCTGGGCATCGCCGCGATCACCGGGATCTATCTTCGGCTCCAGGAGAACGCCGCCACCGATGACGATCCGGATACCGAGACCAGCGCAGTCGTTGATTCCGCGCTGGAAGCGGCTCGCGGTACCGCCGCGACCTCGGCATTTGCCACCGGTGTGGCTGTACCGGTCGAGGGTGGAGCGGTTCGGCGAGGTACCTTCGTGATCTGGGCCGCTGCAGAAGGGCAGGCGAAAGCCCTGCGATCCGGCCTGCTGGCGGCCGAGGTGACCGGGTCGATCATCGAAGTTCCGGTACGGGAGGGCGACTTCGTGCGGGCAGGTCAACTGATCGCACGGATCGACCCGAGCGTGTACGAACTGGATCTGAAGGAGGCCGAGGGAGCGCTCGAGCAGGGAATGGCCACCTACCAGGAGCTGACGCTGGGGGACGAGCGGATCGACGACGATGCCCTGAAGACCGAGCGTCAGCGGCAGGCCCGGGTCCGCAGCGGCCTGGCCGGATCCGAGGCCCGGGTCGAGAGGGCGCGTTACGACCTGCAGAAGACAGAGTTCCGGGCGCCGTACACCGGGCGGGTGGCGAATCTCTCGGTGGACGTTGGATCCCGGGTAGGGCCCGGGGATTCCATCGCCACGATCGTCGACGTATCGAGCGTGGATGTGGACGTGCAGGTACTGGAGAGCGAGATCGCCGCCGTCGCTCGCGATCGAGAGGCGACGGTTCATTTCACGGCGTTTCCAGGCGAGGAATTCACCGGGGTCGTGGTGTCGGTCAACCCGGTCGTGGATCCCACGAGTCACGTGGGCCGGGTCACGGTGCGATTGCGGAATCCGGAGGAGAGGATTCTCCCGGGGATGCACGCAAACGTCCGTATCGCGGGAGCGCTGTACGAGGACCGGGTATCGGTTCCCAAGGAGTCGATCGTCGAACGGAGCCGGCGCGAAGTCGTTTTCGTGTTCGAGCCGTCGGAAGAAGGCAGCACCACCGGCCTGGCCAAGTGGCGGTACGTAACAACAGGGCTCGAGAACCAGGACTGGGTCGAAATCGTCGCTTCGGATGATACGGACATGGTCCAGGATGGCGAGATCGTCCTGGTTGCCGGTCATACGACGTTGACTCACGATGCGCGGGTCAGACTGGCGGTAATCGATGGGGAGGAAGTGCAGTGAAGCCGGACGGATCTCCGACATCCGCCCGGGCCGAATTCGGCTCCCGGTGGATTCTGTCGGGCATGGTCATGATCGGGCTGTCTTCGTCTCCGCTCGCCGCACAACAGGTAGTGACGTTGGAGCGGGCCCTGGAACTGGCCCTGACGCGCAATCCGAGCGTGGAATCCGCTGAAGCTTCTGCCGCCGCGGCATCCTCCGCCCGCTGGGCTGACTGGGGCGCGTTCCTTCCGACGGCGCGGGCGAATGCTTCGCTGGTAGCGACGGATTTCACCAACGTCACATACCTGACGCCGGAGGGGTCGCCGGCGATCATCGATCCGCCCCTCACCGACAATTCAAAGAGTAGCAATGCCTCGCTGACGTTCGGGCTCGGTCTCTTGAACCCGGAGCGGATCGCGAACGTGAAGTCGGGCGCCGCCAGGAAGGACGCCGCATATCTCCGGCTCACGGCGGCGCAGCGGACGGTGATCCGGGATGTGAAACGGGCATATTTCGAAGCGCTGAAGCAGCGACGCCTGCTGGAGGTGGCAGAGCGACAGCTGGAGGCCCGCCGGGTGGACCTCGAGGTAACGCAGGATCGCTATCGTATCGCGGCCGCTTCGCGCAGCGACTTGCTGGGCGCGGAGATGGACGCTTCCGATGCCGAACTCCGGGTCCTGATGGCCGAGGACGGGCTGGGCGCCGCCGTGCGGAGTCTGCAGGTCGTGATGGCCGATCCGGTCAGCATCGAGGCCGGACTCGTCTCGCTTGTCGAGGTAGAGCGCGTGCCGGATGCCGATCTACTGGACGTGTCGTCCCTGGTGCGCGCCGCGCACCAGTCGAATCCGAACCTCGCGGCATTGCTGAAGGACGAGTCGGCCGCGAAGCAGGACCTGTGGGCGGCTCGTTCCACGTACCTCCCGCAGATCGATCTCGGATTCGTGTTCGGGCGCGGTCTGCAGCTGGGCCGTGACCAGAGCCTGTTCGAGTTCAGTCCCGCCAATACGAATACGTCATTCCAGATCATCGGATCCTGGAACCTGTTCCAGGGATTCGAGCGGAAGCGGCAGACCGCGCTGGCCGACGAGCGGCTCACTCGGGCTCGCTCTGACTGGACGGCGGGCGCCCTGCAGCTGGACAAGGACGTGCGGGACCTGGTTCAGGAGATTCAGCGTCGGGACAAGCGACTCGAGATCCTCGAGCGCAATCGGACCCTGGCCGACGAACGCCTGGAACTGGCACGTGAGCAGTACCGTCTCGGGAGCATCCCGTATTTCAACCTGCAGCAAGCGATCGACCGCACCACCCAGGCGGAGCAGTCGTTGTTCACGGAACGCTATGACTACCTGATCCGCTGGGCGGACCTGGAAGAGAAAGTCGGACCGGCACTCGCATCGGGTCAGGCGACCGCGCCTGGCGCGCCCTGAGCGCAGGAGAGCGGAATGTCGATCTCCGACATGTCGATCCGGCGTCCTGTCGCGACGTGGATGCTGTACGTGGCGATTGCCGTTGTGGGCGTGGTCTCCTTCCTGCGGCTGCCGATCGACCTGCTGCCGGACGTCTCCTTTCCCACCCTCTCCGTGTGGACGAGCTATCCGGACGCGGGTCCGGCCGAGGTGGAACGGTTCGTGACCGAGCCGGTCGAGGCCGCCCTCAGCCGGGTCCCTGGCGTTCGGTCCGTGGATTCCCGGTCTCGCGAAGGGCAGTCGCTGGTCCGACTGCAGTTCTATTGGGGGACCGACATGGAGTTCGCGATGCTCCATGTCCGGGAACGACTCGACAACCTCGTCGGGGTGGTTCCAGAGAGCGCTGAGCGGCCGGTCATCCTCAATTCGGATCCGACGAACGATCCGATCCTGTCGCTCGCCGTAACGGGGGGCGACCTCGCCGAGCTTCGCGACCTGGCCGACGCCGTTTTCAAGCGGCGACTGGAGCAGCTGGACGGAGTCGCGCTCGCCGCTATCACCGGCGGACCGGTGCGTGAGATCCAGGTGGTCGTGAAGCCGGATCTCCTGCAGGTGAACGACGTGAGAGTCGCCGACGTCACGCAGGCGCTGGACCAGGCGAACTACAGCGCTCCCGGGGGCACGATCCGTCGCGGGAGATTCCGGTACAGCCTGCGGACTCTCGGCGAGTTTCAGGATGTCGGCGAGCTGCTGGACGTAGTGGTCGCCCGGCCGGCAGGTGGCGGCGTGGTCCGCCTGCGAGACGTGGCGACCGTCCAGGAGGGGGAAGCCGAACGCGAGACGATCGCTCGATTCAACGGTACCCCGGCGATCGGTCTGCTGGTCTACAAAGAGGCGGGTTCCAACACGGTTCGTGTGGCGGACGAGGTCGACGAGACGCTGGCGCAGCTGCAGGCCGAGTTTCCGGACGTGAACATCGAGGTCGCATCCAGCCAGGCGACGTTCATCCGCGACGCGATCTCGAATGTTGTTCAGGCGCTGGCGCTCGGAGGTGTTCTCGCCTTCCTGGTATTGTTCTTCTTCCTGCGCGATCCCCGCTATCCCGTGGCGGTGGGCCTGGCGATTCCGATCTCGGTGCTGGCGGCGTTTTCGCTGTGCTACCTGTTCGACGTCAGCCTCAACGTGATGTCGCTCGGCGGCCTCGCGCTCGGTGTCGGCATGCTGGTGGACAACTCGATCGTGGTGCTGGAGAACGTGTTCCGGCACCGGGAGGAAGAAGGACGGGGGGCGGTCGAATCTGCCTCGATCGGGGCGCGGGAGGTGGCAGGAGCGATCACCGCATCTACTCTGACCACGATCGCCGTGTTCGGACCGGTGCTGTACGTGAAGGGAGTCGCGGGTGCGCTGTTCGCGGACCTGAGCCTCGCCGTCGCGTTCTCGTTGCTCGCCTCGTTACTGGTCGCTCTTACGCTTCTCCCGGTGCTGGCCGCGAGCTTCGCGGGTGGAGGTGAACCGGCGGAGGACTCGGAGGCCGCGGATGTCATGGACGCCGCCGAAGCCGGCTCCGGGCCGGCCGCCGCTGCTTCCGGCAGTCGACTGCGGCGGACGCTGCACTCGGCCGCGCGGGGCGCTCGTTCGATCCCCGGGCGCATTGCCGGCATATTCACCTGGGTCCTGCAATCGATCGTCATCACGTTCCGCGATCTGACGCAGTTGATCGGCCGGGTGCTCGGAAAGCTGACACGGCCGGCGCTGGATGCGTTCGATCGGGCGTTCGCCAGGTTCGCCGAGCGTTACGAGTCCACGCTGCGTGCCGCGCTCGACAGGAGAGGGCTGGTCATCGGCCTCGCTGCCGTGAGCCTGGCGGTGGCGATCTTCATAGGGTCCACTCTTCCGCTGGGAATGATGCCGGACGTGGATGAGGGCGCGTTCCGGGTGGAGCTGAACCTGCCCGTGGGCACGCCGATCGAAGTCACGGCCGACGCGGCGGCGCGTCTCGAAAGCCTGCTGCTCGAATCCGGGAGCGTCGACGCCGTGTTCGCCCGCATCGGGCGCGCCCGGGAGTCGGAGCTGGCGACCCGGGAGCTCAGCGGCCTCAACAGCGCGGCGCTGGACGTGCGGATCCGGCCAGACGGCCCAGCGGTGACCACGGTGGTGAACGAGTTCCGGGGCGGCCTCGGGGGCACGGCCATCGATCCGCAGGCCGTGTCGATCGAGACGGGCAGAAGCACCTCCCTCGGGCGGGCGCTCGGCGTCTCGGGGGCCGACCTGGCCGTCAAGGTCCGCGGCGACAACCTCGACTCGCTGGTCGCCGTCGCGGAACGGGCAGCCGAACGGCTGGAAACGGTGGATCGGCTGGCCGATGTGCGGATCGATCTGGAGATCACGCAGCCCGAGCTCGAGATCGAAGTGGACAGGGCCGCGGCGGCACGCTACGGCGTATCCGTGACCGAGGTGGCCGATGCGATCGAAGCGTACCTGAGGGGAGTCGAGACGGATCGCCCGTACACCGAGTTCTCGGACAAGATCGACATCCGTGTTTCGCTGCCGGAATCCGAGCGGGCCCAGCTTTCGGATGTGCTCGCTCTGACGCACCAGGGTGTGCCGATCGGGGAGCTGGTGCACGTGCGGCAGGGCTACGGTCCGGTGGAAATCAGGCGGGTAGACCAGAGCCGCACGGTACAGGTCCTGGCGGATGTACGCTCCGGCGGACTCGACGAGGCGGTTCGCGAGGCGGAGGTGGCCCTGGCGGACATGTCGCTGCCGCCGCTGACCTCGATCCGGGTGGGAGGAGAAAACGAGGAGATGCGTGAGAGCTTCCGGTCGCTCGGCTTCGCATTCCTTCTCGCCCTCTTTCTCGTGTTCCTCATCATGGCCGCGAAGTTCGAGTCGCTGATTCAGCCCCTCGTCGTGCTGGTTTCCGTGCCCCTGGCGGCGATCGGCGCCGTGTTCGCGCTGTGGATCGCCGGG
>JBDGUY010000013.1:0-22515 GCA_039585935.1 Gemmatimonadota bacterium | reverse complement strand
GCCTTGTTCTTGCCGATGAGCCCGCCGGTAATCGTTTTCGCACGTATGAAGCCGTCGGCAACGGTGGAGACATCCGTAACTCGCAGGATCAGCGTGTCGAAATCAATGTGGATCAGGTCCCCGACGTCCAACTGCTCGAGCACATATCCCGGCTTCAGGCAGAGCTTCTTCCGGTTTCCGGCGATTGCAGCCGAGTGAAGCTGGACCTGTTCGTTTTCCTTGAAGTGAATCGTGTCTGTCTCCAGGTCGCCCGTTCGAATCTGGGATCCCTCCGTGTCGATGATGAACGGGACGCCCACCTTCCTGGCCAGCTCGATCGAGGTCTCGAGGTCTTCCAGGCTGGAATGAGACATGTTCACCCGGACGAAATCGACACCCTTGTCCTTGATCTTCCTCAGGGTCTGTTCATCATTCGTGGCCGGTCCAAGGGTGACGATGATCTTCGTCTGCTTGTCACTCATGCCTGCATCTTCTCCGCCACGCGTTCCACGTCCCGCCACACGCGGAGCAGGTTTCCGCCCCACAGCTTCTTGATTTCTGCCTCCGAGTAGCCGCGGCGCACGAGCTTCAGACGCGTCCCTCCAGCCGGTCACCCCGCCACCGCCGTCGAAATCGGAACTGATCCCCACGTGGTCGATACCGATCAACTCCACGGCATAGTCGATATGGTTCACGAAGTCTTCGACCGTGGCACCTGGATACTCATCGTTGACCTTGGCCCGGGCTTCGCGGTATGCGTCCCTCTGCTCGGGGGTCGCCGTCGCCCAGGATTCGAACGGGGCGTTGTCGCGCAGCTCCTGGATCGCCGCTTGCTTTTCCTTCGACGCTACCATGACGTAACCATCGAACGCCACGATCTGCACCACTCCGCCGTTGTCCCGGATCGCCAGGAGTTCTTCGTCCGAGAGATTTCGCGGCGAATCGGCCAGCTCCCGGACCGCCGAGTGGGAGGCGATGATCGGGGCCCTCGACAGGCGCGCCGCGTCGATCGCGGACTTCCCGGACGAGTGTGATACATCCACCATCATTCCGAGCCGGTTGGCCTCGGAGATCGCCTTCTTGCCGAGCTCACTCACTCCGCCGTGCTCCTCCTCCGCGTCTCCCAGGTTTTCGCGCGGGATGGAGGAATCCGCGAGATCGTTGTGGCCGATGTGGGTGAGTCCGAAGTAGCGGGCTCCTCGCGCGTGGTAGTCTTCCATCAGCGCCAGGTCGGTACCGATCGAGTAGCCGTTTTCGATCCCGATCGCAGCGACGAGCTTGCCCTCGGCGTGCAGTCGTTCCGCGTCGTCAGGCGACAGCGCGAGGCCGATCTCGTCCGGGTACATTTCGTCCGTCAGCCGGTGAATCGCCTCGAACTTCCTGAGCGCCTCGGCCTTCGCTTCCGCGTAGTTCTCCGGCGTCCGCTCCGTCTGCCCGACGTAGACGATGAAGAAGGCCACGTCCAGTCCGCCGGCCCGCATCTTCGGAAGCGTTACCTGCCGTCCCTCTTCCTGTCCCGGGTCCGAATCGGTGGTGGCGAAATTCGAGGAGATGTCGTCGTGCGTGTCGATCGTGATCACGCGCTCGTGAATCGCTCGCGCTCGCGTCTCGAGATCGGCGCTGATCGTGACGCTCGTCTGCCCTCGAGCCGTTGCCGGTACGAGAAGAACGGGTGCCAGGATGAGGGCGAACGGAGCATGTCTCCGGGGCGGGCGCGCAGCGTGCATCGTGTTTCCTGTCGTCGAGTGCCGGGGGTCGGGCCGATCATTAGCCAGCAAACCTTCTTCGCCAGCCGAAATCACGCAACTTCCATCCGTACCGACTCGCGATTCGGTGGTTGCCGCGACAACCGGGGATCGGCGATCTTGCGCGCCGGACCCGCAACCTGAGGGATTCTGGTGAAGCCACTGAGATCTTCCGTCTCCGCCGTTCTCGTCGCTCTCGCACTGGCCGCGCCCGCCGCGGCTCAGCAGACGCAGTTCGAATCCGCGACCTGGGAGACTCTCCGTGCGCGCGCCTATCCCGAGTGGTTCACGGAGGCGAAGCTCGGAATCTTCATCCACTGGGGCGTCTATTCGGTGCCTGCCTGGTCGGGTCCCGAGGATTACGCCGAGTGGTTCCTGCGCGGTCTCCAGACCGGCGACTCCCTCCGCATCCGGTACATGCGCGACAACTACGGCGAGGACTTCGAGTACGAGGACTTCGCACCGCTGTTCAAGGCCGAGCTGTTCGATCCGGACGAATGGGCCGAGCTGTTCCGGCAGGCCGGAGCGCGGTACGTGGTCCTCGTTTCGAAGCATCACGATGGCTACGCGCTGTGGCCCAGCGCATACTCCCCCGGCTGGAACAGCATGGAGGTGGGTCCCGAGCGGGATCTCGTGGGCGACCTCACGGACGCCGTGCGCGAGGCGGGACTTCGGATGGGCCTGTATTACTCGCTCGCCGAGTGGACGAACGAGCTGCACCGCTGGTACACGGACCCGCCGGAGACCATCGGACCCTACGCAGACCGGCACCTGGTTCCCCAGTTCAAGGAACTCGTTGCAGCCTATCGGCCCGACCTCGTTTTCGCCGATGGGGAATGGCTCAACTCGGCCGAGCAGCTGCACTCACGCGAAATGATCGGGTGGTACTTCGACACCGTGGGTCCGGACGCCGTGGTGAACAATCGCTGGGGTGGAGGCAGCGATATCGGGTTTCGGACGCCCGAGTACAGTTCGGGGATCGGACGGACCGACAGGCCGTGGACGGAAGTTCGCGGCATCGGGCGCTCATTCGGTCTCAACCGGAACGAGAAGCTCGAGGCCTACATGACGCCGGAGGAACTCGTGCACTTCTTTGCCGCCGCGGTGGCGGGTGGCGGCGGGATGATCCTCAACGTGGGCCCGGGCGCGGATGGCCAGATTCCGTTGCTTCAGCAAGAGCGCCTTCTGCAGCTCGGGGAGTGGCTGGCGGTCAATGGCGAGGCGATCTACGGATCACATCCGTGGTTGAAGACAGGCGAACGACGGCAGGTCGAGCTCGAGCGGATAGACCCGGCCATCGACTTCTACTGGAATCGGAACGGCCCGGGGAGCCCGATCCGCGAGGACGACTTCACGGCCGAGTGGAGCGGATACCTGGAGGCGCCGGCGACAGGGGACTACACGTTTTCGGCATCGACGGACGACGACGACGGGGTGCGGGTCTGGGTGGATGGCCAACTGGTGCTCGACGCCTCGAATGAGTCGGAGACGGATGACGCCCCGGCGAGCGCGGCCGGTGCAGGCACCGTGAACCCGACAGTCCGGCTGGTCGCGGGAACCCGGGTTCCGATCCGCGTCGAGTATCGCGAGCGGAAGGTCATGGCGTACGTGCGACTCGAGTGGTCCGGACCCGGCGTGGAGACAAGGGTCATTCCGCGGTCACAGCTCTTCTCATCGGTCGACGTCGCCACGGGAGATGGCCTGGCCGCCACCTACCGATCGCAGCAGCAGTACCTGGCCTATACCCGGAAAGACGGAAACCTCTACGCGATCACGTTCGAGTGGCCGGACGGCGAACTGAAGCTCCCGATCGCCGAGCCGCCGCCCGGGACCCGTGTCTCTCTGCTCGGAACGGAAGGCGAGCTTCCGTGGCTTTACCAGGACGGGCAGGTGCTGATCGACCTGTCCGGGATTCCACCGTCCGCGATACCCGGCAGGTGGGCGTGGACGGTCAGGCTCGAGCGATACGCGGGGGTAGCCGGGGACTAGGGCCGGCGCACCACCACCCCGTCCTTCATCACCAACGCCACGTCCCGGACGGCCCGGATGTCCTGGGTCGGGTCACCCCGCACCGCGACCAGGTCCGCCAGCGCCCCCGCGGTGACCACGCCGAGATCGGCCAGGTCGAGGGCCCGGGCGTTGACGATCGTCGCGCCCTGCAGGGCCTCGGCGGCCGTCATGCCCCCGCGCACCATCCACTCGAGCTCGCGCCAACTCTCGCCGTGCGGAAACACACCGACGTCGCTGCCCAGCCCGATCGTCACGCCGGCTTCGAGCGCCGCGCGGACGGCATCCAGCGTTCCTTTGATCCGGGGGCTGAGCCGCTCGTCCGGCGCGTCGATCTCCCAACCACCCGGGAGCCCGCTGAAGTACTCGTCGTAGGCGGCCGCCGCGGCGAGGGTCGGATACAGCACGACGCCGTGCTCGGCCATCAGCCGGAACACCTCCGGCGTGCCGCTCGAGCCATGCTCGATCGTCTGCACGCCGGCCAGTACCGCCCGCTCCATCCCTTCGGGAGAGCTGGCGTGTGCGGCGACCGGGAGACCGGCCGCGTGCGCTTCATCGACCAGAGCCTCGAGCTCGGCGAGCGTAAAAGTCGGCGCGACTCCTCCCCGGCGACCGAAGTCGGCGTACACCTTGATCACATCCGCTCCGTGGCCCGCCTGCTCCCTGACTGCCCTGCGGATCTCGTTCTCACCGGTGACCGGCTGCGCTCCCTGCGGCAGGACCAGGTCAGGGTCCCAGCCACTCGGACCCGGCGCGTAGCTGGCCGTCGCGGCCAGTGCGAGGGTGGCGGCAAGCACCCGCGGCCCCTGGATCAGACCGTCGTCGATCGCGTCGCGGATTCCCAGGTCTGCCCAGCCGGCTCCTTCGGTTCCAAGGTCGCGCAGTGTCGTGAAGCCCGACATCAGGGTCTGCTCGGCGTGGACGACCGCACGAGCCGTCCTGTAGGAGCGAGCCTCCCGCAGGACCTGGTCGTCCCACAGCGTCTCCGAATATGGATGGAGGAACAGGTGCGCGTGCGCCTCGATCAGGCCGGGCAGCAGCGTGGTACCGCGCAGGTCGATGACGCTGGCACCCGCGGGGGCCTGGACGTCGCCGGCCGGGCCAACGGCCGTGATGCGGTTTCCCTCGACCAGCACGACCCAGCCGTCGTGGGTCCGCCCGTCAACGGCGTCGAACACGCGATCGGGTCGGAGCAGGGTGACCGCTTCCGGGTCGGACGTCTGGGCGAGCGCCGATGCGGGGACAGTTGCCACGAACGTCAGACCAAGCGCGATAACAGCTGCGAACGGGGGGATCCTGCGGGTGACTTCGTGCGGTCTCATGGCGTTCCTCTGCGTCGGATCGGTCCGAAGTTGAACCCGAATCTGCCTGCCCCCGGCCAAACTACTCGCCAGCCGCGGGCCCGTCACAGACGCCGGTCGATTTCCTCTTCAGAACCTCTCAACAAACACTCTCACCCGGGTGCAGGTTCTGAATATGTACGCGCCGGACAGGAAATGGGAGGAACCCATGGAAGCGCAAACTGAGAGCCTGGCCGCCTTCCTCGAGCGGACGCCCGGCGTTGTGCGGGCCATGCTGGCCGGCATCCCGGAAGATCTCATCCGGGCCACGGAGGGCGGCGAATCGTGGAGCCCGTTCGACCGGTTCGCCCAGTTCGAGGCGAGCCGCGGAAGTACCCTGGAGGATCTTCTCGACGAGTTCCAGGTTCTGCGGACCGCCAACCTCGAAGCGCACCGCGCACTGCTGAATGCCGGGATCGACCTCGACGCTACAGGTACGCACCCGGAATTCGGCCAGGTGAGGGCAGGAGAGTTGCTCGCGACCCGGGCGGTCCATGACCTCGGACATATCGCCCGGGCAGCCCGCGTGGTGGCCAAGCAGTTCGGCGAGGACGCAGGGCCGTGGAGCGCCTACCTGCCGGTGCTGCGCGACAGATAGACCCCCTGTCGCCGTGCCCCCTTCCGTAAACCCGTGCCTTGTCTATACTGGGGCCCGATTCGAAACAAATGACCAGCAAGGAGGACCAGTGCCCAGGACGATCGTCATCACCGGATGCAGCACCGGCTTCGGCCGTCTCGCAGCCCTTCGTCATGCCCGCCAGGGCGACCGGGTCTACGCGACCATGCGGGGAATAGATGGAAAGAATCGCGACAACGCCGACGCTCTGAGAGCAACCGCCGAGGCCGAGGGAATCGACCTGCGGGTGCTCGAAATGGACGTGACGTCAGACGCTTCGGTGAACGCCGCCGCCGCGACGGTGCTGGCCGAATCCGGTGCGCCAGACGTGGTGGTGAACAACGCCGGCCAGATGTACGTGGGTCTCGCGGAGGCATACACGACGGATGAGGTGGGCCAGCAGATGGACGTGAACGTCCTCGGGATCCACCGGGTGACACGCGCCTTCCTCCCGGCGATGCGCGAGAAGGGAGACGGGCTGTTCATCAACGTGAGCTCTGTCGCCGGTCGGTTCGGCGCGCCGTTCTTCGCCGTATACAACGCCAGCAAGTGGGCCGTCGAGGGATACTCGGCCGGAATCCGCACCGAACTCGCATCGTCGGGTGTGGACGTGGTCGTGGTCGAGCCCGGACCATTCACCACGGAACTGTTTCCGCAGGCTCCGGCGCCGGCGGATGCAGACGGTCGCAGCGGCGCATATCCGGCCGCGCTGCACGAGGCGTTCGAGGGCATGGGCGCCGCATTCGAGGAGATGTTCGAGAGCCCCGAAGTCAACACGGACCCGGAGCTGGTGGTGGACACGTTCATCGAGCTCGCTGACATGGCGCCCGGAACCCGGCCGTTCCGCAGCGTCGTCGGCTTCGACTTCGGCGTCGTCGGCCAGATGAACGCCGCGGTCCAACCGTTCTACGGCGAAGTGCTGGAAGCGATGGGCATGGCGGAAGTCGGCACGATCCGGCCGAGCTGAGGAGGAACCCACCTCACGGAACACGCTCTCATTATTGGTCAGGGGGGCAGGCATGGTGTGCCTGCCCCCCGCGTGTTTCTGGTCAGCTCAATCAGGCTGAGTGAAGAACTCCACCAGCCCGTCGCGGAAGCTGTGCGGCCATACCGACATGTGATCCTCTCCTTCGTACACGCGGAAGCTCCAGCGGAGACTCGCGGGCGCATTCTGCTCCAGCCAGGCAGCGAACTCCTTCCCCGTGTCCAGAAAGCGTGGTTCCTCCTCCGAGCCCGCGCTCAGGGCGAGGAACAGCTTCCGATCGTCCCAGGCCGAGAACCGTGCATCTGCGAGCTCGCGGACGTACCAGTCGTCCCATGCAATCACCGGACTCGAGGCGATGTAGGCGGCGAACAAGCCGGGGTCGCGTACCATGGCGTAGGCCGCGAATAGCCCTCCGAGGGAATGTCCATACAGAACGCGGGTCGGTCTCGTCCGGTAGGTGGCATCGATGTGTGGAACGAGCTCCTCGGCAATGAATCGAAAGAACTCCTCTCCGCCACCGCTGCCCGGTCTGCTCTGCAGCGCTGTGGGCGTGAGGTCCGATCGGCGATCCTCGTGCGGAATGCCGACGAGGATCACATCGGGAATGGTCTCGGCGCGGACCAGGGAATCGACGATCGGAACCGCGATGCGATCGATGGCCTCTCCGTCTGTGAAGTAGAGCACCGGATAGAAATCGGACCTCATCTCGTAACCGAGAGGCAGTCGTACGTAGACCGCTCGTTCCGTACCCAGGATCTCGGAGGGGATCGTGAGGGTGACGGATTGAGCTTCGACTGCTCCGGCAGCGAGGATCACAGACAGGGTTCCGATTGCCGTGGCACGCCACATCATCTGCATCTTGTCTCCTGAATTCATGCCCGCAGCGGTCCCCGGGGGAGCCGCGTCAGGACCGGGGCCAGTACAGGGTCACGGGTGGATCGGCCATGCCGAACCTACGGTATCCAGAGCGGCTCGGCCGGCCAGGCCTGCCCGCCGGGCTTCTCCCCCTCACCACTTCCCGGCTACATTCACCCATGTCCTGGATCTACCTGATCATCGCCGGAGTCTTCGAGTGGGGCTGGCCTGTCGGTCTCAAGCTGGGCATGACGGAGACCGGGCTGCGCTGGAGCTGGATCGCGTTCGCCATGGTGTGCATGGCGCTGAGCGGAGTCCTTCTCATGGTGGCCCAGAAGACGATACCGATCGGTACGGCCTACGCGGTGTGGACCGGAATCGGAGCGGTCGGGACGTTCTTCCTCGGAATCTTCATCTTCAGTGAGCCCACGAATTTCGCGCGGTTCTTCTTCGTCGGGCTGATCATCGTGGGAATCCTCGGGCTGAAGGTGGCGTCGGCGGCCTGAGGTGGGGGCGAGTATCGGTTTCGAATCCAAATCCGCCCCGGGGGCTGACCGAACTAGCGCGTGGGGACGGAGGGGCCGCTCTCCGACGCGTCATCCGGCCGCACCCGGGACGGTCCGGGTCAGGGCCTCACGGGGAATTCCGCGATCCGGTCTCCTCCAGACGTTCGTGTTGCGGGAGATACAAGGGTGGCGATGACCCGGCTGATTCGCATGGTTTTCTCCTGGCCTTGCCCGCCTTGCAGACTGTAGACGACGCAAGGGGTCAGGAGGTCACATCATGCCCTGCCCGGCATGATCCGGGTCAGTCCGAGTCCAAGCTGTCCAGCTTCCGATACAGGGTCCGTCGGTCGATTCCCAGGAGTCGGGCCGCCTTGCCTCGGTGGCCGTCGGTGTGCTTCACGACGGTGCGGATGTACTCCTGCTCGAGTTGCTTCAGGTCCCAGCCTGCGGCCAGCGGTCGAGCCAGCGATCCGTCCAGCCCGTTCCCGCTCAACTTCGCCCCGTAGCCGAGGTGCTGCGGCTCGATTTCGTCCTCACCCTGCGACAGGACGATCGCTCTCTCCACCGCATGCTTGAGCTGACGGATGTTACCCGGCCACTCGCACGCCATCAGCCACTCGAGGCTCGAATCGGCGAACGGAACCACTGGAAACCCCGCTTCCCGGGTGAAGGAGTCGCGGAAATACCAGGCCAGGTGGGGGATGTCTTCCGCGCGGTCACGCAGCGGCGGGATCACGACGTGAATCACGTCCAGCCGATAGAACAGGTCGGCACGGAAGGACCCCTGTTCGACGAGGGTCTCCAGGTCGGCGTTGGTCGCTGCAATGAGTCGAAAGTCCACCTCAATGTCGTGGCTCCCGCCGACCTTCTGAATCTTATGTTCCTCGACCACGCGGAGAAGCTTGGCCTGCATCGCCGGAGTCAGGGCGTCAACTTCGTCGAGCAGGAGCGTGCCGCCTCGCGCCCGCTCGATCAGGCCGGCCTGGTCTGCCACCGCCCCGGTGAAGCTGCCGCGCGTATGTCCGAACAGTTCCGACTCGAGCAGGGTTTCGGGAAGCGCAGCGCATGCCACGGGTGTCAGTCGACGCGAGGCCCGCCTCGAGTGCAGGTGGATGCAGCGGGCTAGCAGGTCCTTACCGGTCCCGGTTTCGCCGGTGATCAGCAACGTGGCGTCCGTGGCTGCGACCCTGTCGCACACCTTGAGGATTTCGGTAATCGCAGCCGATTGTCCCAACAGGCCGCAGCACCGGCACCGGGACTCGGCCTCATGACCCGGTGAACCCGGCTTTCGGTCCTTGGCACACTTGTCGTGCCTGGACCTGGTGCAGTCGACCCTGGTCGATGCAGGGACGTGCGGATCGGTCGCGGCGAGGCAGTCTCCCGTGAACTCCGGAATAATCAGAAACAGGACTACGAGGGCGGCCCTGATCATAAGTCACTCCCCTGCGCCTTCGCGCGAAGCGATCGGCGGCGCCCGGCTGCAAATGGCTGCACGAGACGGGCGTCCCGTCGTGGGACATCGAGAGGGGGGCACGAACAGTGGGGCCGACTGAAGAACAATATGCTGACTTCTCACCCGCCCAGCAAACATTCCTGGTCGCCAGCCGGTTGCCGAGCGAGCTGCTGAGGATCGCTGTCCGGGTCACAATGCGACATCCCGATTCGCCGCCGATACCAGACCGCGACATCGATACTCCGGGCGACGCCTGCCGGTGGGGGTCGCATCTCCCTGCGGAGTCGGTCTTTCGCAGCCGTTCAAGTCTCGTCCCGCATTCGGCCTACTGCTTGCTGTGGATGACTGCCCAGGCATCGGGCGGGCGCCAGCCGGGCGCACCTCCCCGGAAACCAGTTGCCTTTCGTGCCGGGGCGGACCGGAGACGCAGACGCCTCGGCACATAGATGGAGTTGAGAGCGAACGGGCCGGCGGTATACGCCGATGTTGAATCAGCGGACCTCGACCGAGGTCCACGTAGCGCGGAGGGGCGTATGAAGTCGCTACACAAATCCCTGGCCTGGATGCTGGTCCCGCTTCCGCTGCTCTTCATGGGGTGCGCGGATGAGGTGCCAACTCAATCTGCTGGGGGAACTGAAGCCCCGGTGTTCGCGCCGGGCGGCGGAGGCGGTGGTGGAGGCGGAGGGAAACCCGGCGGCGAGACCGCGGGCAACAACCTGTCGTACCCGGTTCTGTGGGCGGAAGGCGTCCAGAAGGTCGTACCGGGAACGCCGGAGATGGTACCGCTGTTGAACGGAGCATGGTGGTACCAGTGGGGGACGAACGGGGTCGATCCCAACATCACGCCCGCTGCCTGCCCGCCCGACCCGGACAATCTCGACCTGTGCGATGACGGGCAGGACGGTCTCTTCGATCCCAGCCTCGTACCCGGAGTCCCGGCGGCCGAAAACCCAATGGGCCTGGCGCGGGCCTACCTGCAGAAAGACCAGAACAACCTCTGGCAGGCGGGATCGGCCGATGTCAGCGCGGTTCCGCTTAATGTCCACTTTATCGACTGGGGTGACAACCTGGAATCGAACGACTGGTACACCCGGTCGCAGGTTCGTACGGAAGTCGTGCTGTTCCAGGATCTCCTGACTCCGATGACCGAGTACGAGATGCGGCACACCTCCGGGTGGGGGATCGACGAGGTGCACGGACTCGCGGCGAATCTGGATGACACGCCGATTCTCGGAGCCGGCACGCGAGCCACCGTCTATTCCACCTGTGCTCGGCTGACGATTCAGAAGCTCCTCGTGGAGCGCGATGATGAGGAGTTGGCGGGCCTGGTATGGGTTCCTGAAGAGGGATGGCAAGAACCCGAAGGTTACGAAGACGACCTGATCAACGACCTACCGCTGTTCAACCTGCCCGTTCATGCGGGCGGCGACGGCCCCGGCTACTACTCCGCCGAGACCAACGTCAAGGGCCGGATCATCTATGGCTACACGTGGAACGTGCGGCGCCTCAACGAAGGGGCGGGTGACTACCGGCTCACGTTCAGCTTCGACAAACAGTGCGGGGCCGTGAGCCTGAACACGTTCTTCGTCGACGGCGTCACCGAGATCATGATCCCGCTCGAAGAGGAGATCGTGACAGCCGCGGCCGAGGAGGGTGAAGCGCCCGGCGGCGGCGCCACGGGAGTGCTCGTGCCGGCGGACTTTGACGGCCAGACCGGAGAACTGATCGGCGGCAACCTCACCTACATCGACGTCCGCATCCACGAGCGAGGCGGCGGTGGCGGTGGAGGAGGCGGTGGAAAGAAGGGAGGACGGAACTAGCTGACGCGGCCCCACCGCGAGGCCCTGCCGGACGCTGACCCCCCCGGCAGGGCGCCTGCAGCAAAAAGGAGGCAGACGATGAGAGCGAACGGACGAAATTTCGGGGCCCTGTGGGGAGGAGTGTCGAGCGTGGGCCTGGCCATGATCGTGGTCGTCAGTTCCTGCTCGAATCCCCCGCCGCTCGGACCGGACGGCGATGAACTAACGGCGCGCGGCAGTTCCGGACAGGAGGATGAGATTCGATTCACCGGGACGGTCGATCTGGTCTGGCCCGGCGGAAAGGGAATGAACGCACCCGACGAGGATCGCATCGCGCAGGCCGAGATCGCCGCGTTTCATGAGGCTCCGGTCGGCCAGCCCGGGCCAGGCAACTTCACATACCGGGTCCTGGCCATGGACGGGTCACTTCACCGGGGAATCGGCGTGAAACTGAACTGGGTCCATATCGACGTGGACGCCGACACGGTTCGGTTTCTCGGTGAGGTGATCTCGGACACGAAGCCATGTGGCGGGTCGGGACATGGTAATGACGGTGGCTGCTCGCACGACGACGGTGACGACGGCGGCTGCAGCCATGACGACGGTGACGACTCCCACGACGATGGTGGCTGCTCGCATGACGACGGTGATGACGGCGGCTGCAGTCACGATGACGGAGACGACTCCCACGACGACGGCGGCTGCTCGCACGACGACGGATCCGACGGCGGCGATGATCACGGAGAACCCGGCGGCCCCGGTGGACCGGGTGGTGGGCACGTTACGGGCGCCGACTGCCGGATCGGACAGGTCGTGATCGGCTGGGCTCATGATGGTGGGACCCCTGCCGTGGGGAATGATCGGATCTCGTGGAAGTGGTTCGCACCCGATGCCCAGAAGGTGCTGGACATCGAGGCTGCGATCGCTGCGGGCGACGAGGTCACCTGGCCCTGCAAGCTGTGCGAGAAGGAGATCATCGGAGGAAATCTGAAGGCGCAAGGCAACTAGCTCTGCTCGAGTTCAACGCCCGGCAGGATCCGTGAGCCGGCAACGGCCACGGAGGGAACGCCCGCCCTGCTCTATCCTGCCGGGCTTCTTCCGAAACATGCGGTGCGTACCGGACGTACTGACATTCAGGATGATGCGTCACCGACAATCGTCGGGACCGCTCGTAACCCTTCTCTGCGTACAGAAGGAGACCGGATCCGTGGACCCTCTGCTGCTGTTCGGAACCATGGTGTTCTGGATCATCATCGCCAGCATCATCGGCGGAGTGATTCTGCTTCGACCCGTGTCCAAGCGCCTCGGGCACTTTCTGGATGAGTGGATCGCCATCCGGAAAGCGGAGCAGGCAGGCTCGAGTGAGCGGCTCGAGGAGCTGTCGGCCCGCTTCGAGGCCCTCGAGGATGGGCAGCGTCGCCTGCTCGAGCACCAGGAGTTCATGCGGGAGTTGAAGCGGGACGGGTAGCAGGGCACCGCATTCCCATTACATTGTCGGCACGAACGACGCAGTCCAAACCTGATATGGAGACCGAATGAGACCGTTCTTTCTCGTGGCCCTGGTAGTCCTCGGCGTGTCTGCCTGCAGCAGTGACGACCCGACTGGTGGCACGGGTGTCCACCCCGATATCCGGGGTGAATTTGTCGGCCTGTATCAGCAGGATGGGGTACAGGGGGCCGTGACTGATGTCTTCCGCTGTGACATGAGGATCGATGTCCTGAATCAACTCGAGAGTGCCTTTATCGCCGATATATATTTCCTCCAGGGAATGGACTGCGGGGAAGAGAGGCTGTGGGCTGAAGCAGCTTCCGGCACCATTGACCTGGATGGCAATGTTGTCCTCGCATGGGACAACTCGCCTTCCTGCAACGTGTTTGATGGCGACAAACAGTTCACCGGAACACTGGTTGGAAACGTGCTGTCCCTGACTGCCGCATATGAATGCGATAGCTGGGTATTCGATGACACGTACACGGGGAACCGGAACTGACCAATCCGTGACGTCGTGACGGCTGGAACCTGATTTGGCAGGGCGGATCAGGCTGTCAGGGCTGATCCGCCACGTAGATCCTGGTCCCGTCCTCTCCTCCCGCCAGGAAGTACAGGCGTCCTCTTTCCGCGGTTACCCTTGCGGTCAGCAGATCGAAGTCGGCGTCCACGGCATGGAAACCGAGCTCCTCACCGCTGTCCGACAGGTGCAGGAAGCCCTTCCGATCCAGACTCAGCACGTAGAGCCAGATGTCCCCGGTCTCATCGACCAGGAGATGTTGGATCAACTGGTAGTTCTCGGGCACGTTCATGAACAGCGGCGGGCTCAGGCCGGCCTGCCTTTCCCTCATGGAGTGGATCTCATCAGGCGGGAAGGGAACCGCGGGCCAGGCGGCCGAGAAGATGGTCTCGTCCTCTCCGGCTCGCCTGACGTTGACCGTGGCCTCATCGGTGACTGCCCACACGAGTGATCCGTCTGGCAGAAAGTCGTAGACGTAAGACCGGGCCTGGGTCGGGCCGATGAAGAACATCCCTCCCGGCTCGACGCCAGGAAACAACTCGTTCAGCGCATAGGCGGCGATCCGCGACTGCTCCAACCCGTCGGCGCTCCTGTGCGTGAGGGCCTTCTCGGCGGTCTCCTCGATAATCCACTCCCCGGCCCACTGCCCGTCCGGATGGAGCCGTGGGAGGTCGGAGACGATCGTGTCGGCGAGAGCCCGCCGACTCCGCAGCTGGCCGGACAGGTCGAAAACGGAAACGGACCCGGCATCCAGGGCCAGCAGGCTGTCCCCGACGGCCCGAATGGCCATCAGGTGTGTGAAGCCAGCGTCTTCTCCATCGGGACCGCCGAACCTGGCCAGGTCCACTCCGTCGGGATCGAACTTGTGGATCACATAGTCGTCGTAGTCGAACACGAAGATGTTGCCAGCCCCGTCGACCGTGAGATCTCTCGCGGCCGTGAGTCCCGCTTCGGCGCTGATCGTGAACGCGAGCCGAGGCTGAATCGTCGCGAACTCAGAAGTTCCGGACCCGGTGTTTCCCGATTCAGGCGTCCCGCATGCTCCGAGGATGACCAGGGCGAGGACGGCGAGGCTTCGGTTCATGTCGAGCTACGTCCTTTCGGTCGACGTGCAGATAGAGCGCGGGCTGCGCCTTCCCGCCTGACGCCTGCTTGAGAGTAGACTCGCAAGTATGGGCAGAGTCCCGACTGACTCACCAGCTACTCCAGCACAGAGGTCCAATGTCAGCGCTGCTCCGATCCCGTTTCAATCGAGCCGTCTTGCTGCTTGCGGTGGTCGGTTGGCTTTTGGCCTGTCATTCCTGGGTTCCGCTCGGGCCGTTGGACCAGGGTCTCCATGAGCAGTCCGCGATGCAGATCGAGGAACGCGAGAGGCTTCGACTTTACCTGCGAGACGGCCGCGTGGTCGAGGGACAAGTCGTCGAGCTCGGCGCCGATACTGTTTCCGTCGGGAGCGACTCCGACCATTACTTGCTGGTACCACTAGCCAATGTCATGGGCGCGCGGGTGCTTCGTCCAGATTCCAGGAAGACCGCAGTTACGATCGTCGGTATCGCCGCTACCACGGCCGGCGTCGTGATTGCAGCAGTGGCGAATAAGGACACGGAGGAGGTGTACTGACCTTGCGCACTCGGTCGGTCAGTCCATCTACGGAGTGCTGAAAGTGATGGATAAGTCACTGATCCTGGCATCGACGCACATTCCCGAACAGGCGATCAGGAACTCCCGGGCCGTATATTCATGGTACGATCTCGTAGAGAGCATCTGCCGTCCATCTCCAACCCGGATGACGAACCATGATCGAGTGCACCAAACGTGATGATGCTCGACCGATCTGTCCCCACTGCTCGACGGAATTGCGGGAGGTCTTATTTCAACAGCTCGGCGGATTGATGGGGAAACGCTTCCTCTACTTCTGTGGCGGCTGTCGAAAGGTGCTGGGCATCTCGCATCGGAAGGGCTTCTGGATGGGATAGATCCATCACAGTTCTTCAAGGTTCATCAGAGCGGATGGGCTCCCCTCGAAGTAGGCCGAAACTGGTGTCCGAGTCGTACCCGGCCAGACCCCTTTTACCTGTCGTCCTCCCGCTCGTGGACCACGAGCCCGTCCTTGATCACCCGCCATGGGCGGCGCACGTTCAGGACATCCTCAAGGGGGTTCTCATCAAGGAGGACGATGTCGGCCAGCTTCCCGACCTCGAGGGTGCCGAGGTCCGCTTCGACCCCTTCGGAGATGGCTATGTCCAGAGTTGCCATCCGAATGATGTCAGCCGCCGGGATCCCGGCATCCTGGAGCGCCTCCATCTCCAGGTGCACGCCATACATACCTCCCCCTCCATCGGACCCGACCAGGAGCCGGACACCTCTTTCGTGGGCGCTCCTCAACGATTCCAGTTGTGCCTGCAGAGCTCCGAGATAGTCGCTGGTTCCATATCCGATGCCATAAACAGCGCGCTCCCCTGTTCCGGATAGCCCGAGATGCTCGGCCGCGTCTCTGGTCTTCTTGGGATCCTCTCGGAGGCGTACGGTCATGACCGCACCCCTCTCAACTAGTGTGGGGTCCCAGTAGGTGCCGGACTCCGCCAGGAGGCCCAGGATGTCGTCGTGATACGTCTGTGGAAACGGGCTATGCTCGACGCCTCGGAACCCGAGCAGGACGGACCGCACGACCGCCTCGGCGATCATGCCGTGCCCCATGAGGGGAAGTCCCTGAATCTCTGCCTCCTGCGCGATAACGCGCTGGAGGTCCCAGGGGACGGAGCGATAGACTTTGATGAACCGCGCGCCGAGGTCCCGCCACAGGCGCACGTGATGCCGGGCGTCTTCCTCCGTGGCGATGTGATTCCACCAGTCCCACCAGTCGCCCTCCGGGCCCTCGAAGATCTCTCCCGGCGTGAATCTGCGAGCAAAGGCCTCGGTCGTAGCCCGCTCCCGATCCAGCTCCTGGATGGCCGCCAGGATAGGGGAGCCTGCGTCTCGGATGGAGGTAATGCCCTGCGTCAGTACATCGTAGTTATCGCCAATGACTCCGGCGTGCGCGTGGGCGTCCCACAGCCCCGGCACTGCAAAACGGCCTCCGCCATCGACGACCGTAGCCCCGCTCCGGTCGAACTGGTCCGGAGCCTGGCCCATGCCGACGATCCGACCGTGCTCGACATAGATGTCGAGCGGTTCGGAGAACTCAGTCCCGGTGGGTGCAAGGATGCGGACACCCGCGACGACCATTGGCGGGCGGGGAGCTGCCGGGAGCGCCAGCGACACAGGAATTTCCTCAGGCGTACCGTGAGGGAGAGTAACGTGGAAAATCCTCCGCCCTTCCACGACCACCACCGCATCTTCAGCCGCAGTGAACGTGATGCCACCCATACCGCCGGCTGCTGACAGCCGCGTGATCTCGTCCTCCGTCACGACCGAGTCGCCGGGCAACGCTTCGTAGAGATCCGCCACCCAGATCTCGGCATTGCGACGAAAGACGAGCCAGCGGCCGTCCGGGGAAACGATGGCGTTACGGCTCTGTCCTTTTAGCGCCGTCAGTTCAACAGCATCGGCAGGACGCTCTGTGGAGATTCGAAACACGTCTCCATCGTGCCGCGTGGCGTATACCCATGCGCCGTCCGATGAGATGCTGGCGCGCGACCAATACCCCGGGGGGACCAGGGTCTTCTCCGTACCGTCCGCGACTGTTACCAGTGTGAGTCCCCCTTCGGACATGACCACGATTCCCGTTCCGTCGGCCGTCCAAATCGGTGCCCATGGTACCCCCTGAGCCAGGACGCGACGGGTCCCGGTCACACCCTCGCTCACGACGAGTTCACCACCTGTCCTCGTCTCCCGCACGTAGGCAAAGCTGTCTCCGTCCGGTGCAAAGACAGGGTCGTATGCGGGGCCATCGTCGATGCGCTCCGGCACTGCGTCAGGACTATCGAGAGACTGACGCCAGAGCATGCCCGCAGCAGTAAACAGGATCTGCGACCCATCAGGACTCAGCGCTGGGCCCGCGACCACTCGAACCGGCGCCGGTCCTGGAGTCCGGTCAGTGGACAACGGCGGAGCGGGGGCTCCGACCGCGACGGTGTTCGATACCTGCGCTTCGAACAGGATGGGCAAGCGGGACCCCGCCGGGACCGAACCGCGCCACAGGTGTCCGTAGTCACCAGTGTAGACACCCGAGCCTCCGAGCTCCACACCGAAGGCCTGCCCCCAGTGGAAGCGCGCCATGGCGTCGCCCTCGAACACCAGGAGATCCGGTCCAGAAGGCTCTTCCACCCTGTAGATCGAGCCTGGCCGCCGGTGCAAAGGCGCCGGAAGAAACTTCCGATAGAACAGGGCGCCGGACTCGCTGTCCACCGTGAGGTAGTCGATCACCCCGTCCCGGACGGCGAACTCGCTGACGGACCCTTCTGCCGACCACGTCTCGATTCGGGATCGCGAACAGGCCCGGCATCCCTTCTCCCGCTCAACCCGGGACCAGTACAGCGTTCCGTCGGGTGCGAAGGCGACCCCGTGGAATTCCTCCGGATTCAGGGTAAGCGTCTCCAGGTCTCCGGTGGCCAGGTCCAGGACCCGCACCCGTGACATGAGCGGAGGAAAGAACCACCAGGGCTCGATGCGCCGCGGCAGGTCGAAGGCCAGGTACGCGATCCGTGTTCCATCGGGAGACCAGGCGGGTCTGGAAGCTTCTACCTCGTCCGTGAGCGCTTCGATCTCCCCCGTCTCGAGGCTCAGGACCACGAGGTTGTCCCCGGCGCCCCCCCGATCGGACACGAAGACGATTCTCGTTCCGTCCGGCGATACCACAGGTTCCTTGTCGTAATAGGGCCCGCGGGTGAGCTGCTCCGCGACTCCACCCTCCACGGGAAGCAGGTAGAGATGCCCCAGCAGGGTAAACACGAGCCCTTCACCGTCAGGAAGAATTACCACGTCCGGGTCCGTAACCTCGTCGGTCGTGAACTGGATTTCCCGCAACGGAATTTCCTGCGTCGGCGCGGAGGTGGGAAAAAGAGCGATAGCAACGGCGCCGGCAAGAAACAGAGAGTGTTTCATCGTCCGTCCTGGGCTGTGGCGAATCACATCTGTCCACCCTTCGTCTGGCTGCTACGAATCTCAGGTCTCATGCCGGAGGGTGATACGCCACTAACAGTAGGGAAGGGTTTCTGGATGGGATAGCGTCTGACCCGTAAGCATACGATCCTCGGCAGGTGTTGAATAGCTGCGGAAGCGCTGGCTGCAGGCCACGGGGGAAGGGGCGTCCCACCGGGAGGAGACCATGAGAAAGTGGCTCGCAGCATCGGCCTGTTGCCTGGTCCTCGCCTGCGTCAATACGAGCGTTCAGCAGCTGGATCAGTCGGTACGCCAGGCCCACTCGGTCGATTCGGTGAGCTTGCTGCTCGAGAAGCCCGATCAGCCCTACACCGTCATCGCGGTCATCGACGCGAAGACCTGGACGGTGTTCGACAGCTTCGACGACCTGCGCGAAGCGATTGTCTCCGAAGCCGCGAGACTGGGTGGAGAGGCCGTGATCCTTGGACCGGAGGCCACCGATTCAGAATTCATCTTCACCGGAATCGCGATGATCCAATCCGATGCCAGGAAGCTGACCGGCGAAGTGATCGTGTACGAGCAGGGGTAGTCACTCGGCCGGCCGGATCCTCAGATTCCGGAAGTGCGCCAGGGTCGAGGAGTGCAGCCACAGGCCGACCTGTCCTGAGACAGTATCGCCCTTGAGGTCGTTGACGATGAGAGTCGGTTCATCCGCGCCGTGCACGTAGAGCCGTGCCTGTTTCCCGGCCACCTCGATTCGCACCTTCGTCCACGCCCCCGGCTCCAGGTCCACGTAGGACTCGTACATCCCCGGGCTCTCTTCTCGCAGCCGGTACCACGGGTAGTCGGGGTGCGAGACGTACTGCGTCGAGTGGTTCCGGCGCAGCTGATCGTCCGCCCGGGCGTTGGTCGGGCGCAGGTAGAAGCACTCGTACCGGTCCGGGTCCGCCGGATCGACCCGGAACGCGATGCCGACGAAGCCGCGCATGTTCGGGTCCGCGTGCGACGCCGGCTCGCCGGCCAGTTCCAGCTCGATGACGCCGTTCTGAAATTCGGTCCCCTCGATCAGAACGAGCGTGCCGCCCTCCACGTAATCGTCTGCGCGCCCCACTCGCAGGCCGCGTCGGCCCTCGAGCTCGACCACCTCCGCACTCACGTTGATCAACTCGAGTCCGTCAGTCGATTCCAGCGCGTGCTCGGTTACCTGGGCGTCGAGGGCGCCCGCTGTCACGAGCGAGGTAGCCAGACCCAGGATCAGTAACGACACGACTCTCGTCATCGACATTGATCTCCGTTGAGCAAGAGACAGAACTCGCTCACCCCGACTGGAGCGCCTCCGCGGGATGGATCTGACTCACCCGCCGAGCCGGGATATAACTGGCCAGCACTCCGACCAGGGCCAGGATGAGTACCACGCCACCGAATATCACCGGATCACGGGCGTCGACCTCGTACAGGACGATCTGCAGCGGACGCGTGGCGAGCGCCGCCAGCGCGATGCCCAGCACGGATCCGATCGCGACCTGTTTCAGGCCACGCCGCATGGCCAGCCTGATCAGGCGACTGTCTTCTGCACCGAGGGCCATCCGGATTCCCATCTCGCGACGGCGCTGACTGACGCTGAACGACATCACGCCGTACAGACCGACCGCCGCCAGGAACAGGGCTGCGAGCCCGAAGGCCACGAACAGCGTGCCGAACACCCTGTAAAACATGGTGGCCTGGTCTATCACCTGCTGCATGCTCATCGCGTCGTATACCGGGAGATTCGGATCCATGGTGGCCAGGGTCTCCCGCACCCGCGTCGCCATCGCTCCGGGGTCGCCGGTAGTTCGTGCTCCGACGCTGACCGTGTTCCCGAGGATCTCCGCGAACTGCTCGACGGCGACGTAGTAACCGGCCGGACTCTCACCGTTGTTGCCGATGCCTTCCATCTTCATGTCAGGCACCACACCGACCACGGTCATCCAGTCGTACACGTCGTCGCCCTGGTGAATCCGGAATCGCTTTCCGAGACCCACTCCATCCTCGAAGTACTCCCGTATGAAGCTCCGGTTGACGAGAGCCACCGGCAGGTTGTCCTTCGTGTCTGCGAACTCGAACGCGCGTCCGTCCAGCACCGGAGCCTGGAAGGTGGCGAAGTAGCCGGGCGTCACGATGCCCTCACGCGCCCGCGGGTAGTCCTGTTCGGTCGGATACTCGCCGCCCTCGAGCTCGATGGTGCGGAGCCCGTTGCCGCGAGCCGGAAGTCCGTCGGAAAGGGTCGCCGCTTCGATGCCCGGCGTGCTCTGCAGGCGCTGCAGGAATTCCCGGTAGAAATCCGTTCGCGCGTCGGCATCCGGATAGTCCGTTTCGGGCAGGTTCAGCCGCGCCGTGAAGATGCTCTCGATACCGAACGGCATGTCGACGTTGCTGACCTGCGCGACACTCTTGATCATCAGGCCCGCCGCGATCAGCAGACCGCAGGACAGAGCCACCTCGCCGATCACGATGGCCGATGTCACGCGTCCCATGCGGAGGCCGGAGGACGAACCGCGGCCCTCGTCGTTGAGGGCTTCGTTCAGCCCTTTGCCCGTGGCCCGCAGGGCGGGGAACAGGCCGGCCGCCACCGCTGCGAGCGCCGATATGGCGATCACGAACATCATGACTCTGCCGTCCAGGTCGAACGACATCCAGAACGGCGGAGGATCCGTCGATATGGCGCGGTTGAACCAGGCGACTCCACCAATTCCGATGAGCACGCCGATTGCGCCGCCGATCGCGGAGAGGACGCCCACCTCGATCAGCAGCTGACGGATGATCTGCTTCCTGTTCGCTCCGATCGCGGATCGCACGGCCACTTCCTTCTCGCGCACTGCGGCGCGCGCGAACAGGAGGTTCGCCACGTTCGCACACCCGATCAGGAGCACGCCGATCGCGGCGCCGAGCATCGTGAACAGCAAGGCATGGAGTTCATCGCCGATCACGAACTTGGTGAACGGCTCGACGATGGGGGCGAAGCCCTCGTTGGACTCCGGGTACTCCTGTTCCAGTCGCATACCGATGGTGGCCAGGTCGGCCGATGCACGGTCCACCGAAACGCCCGGCTTCAGGCGACCAAATCCCGGGAATTGCGGACCGTCAGCCCTGTCGTGCTCCAGCGGGTTCACCTCGATCGGGGCCCACATGTCGGCCTCGATCGGGAACTTGAAACCCTCCGGGGCCACTCCGACGATCGTCCGGGTCTCGCCGTTCGTCCGGACCGCCATGCCGATCACGTCGGGCGACCCATCGAACTTCTCCTGCCACACCTCGTAGCCGAGGATCATCACCGGATCGGCGCCGGGCTCTTCCTCCTCCGGCAGGAATCCGCGACCCAGCACCGGGGCCACGCGCAGGATGTCGAACATGTTGGCCGTGACACGGGCGCCCTGATAGCGCTCGGGCTTGTCGTCCGCCCCGACGAGGTTCACGGCTCCACCGCCCCACAGCCCGAAAGACTCCAGGGAGCTGTTCTGGTCGCGATACTCGACGTAGTCGTACAGCGTGACTCCGCCGCGATCGATGTCGCGCTCCGGATTGACTCGCCACACCGAGACGATCCGGTCCGCTTCGTCGAACGGCAGGCCCTTGTACATGGCCCCGTTGACGATGCTGAACACGGTCGTGGTGAGTCCGATGCCGAGAGAGAACGCCACGATGGCGATGAGTGAGAGCACCGGCGACTTGATGAGCATCCGGACGCCGAATTTTACATCGTTAATGAAGCCGTCCATGGCCATGTTTCCCCTCCACATCCCTTCCAGTTCAACCGCCTGCCCGATCGCCTCAGTCGCTCACGCGCGTCTCAACCACTCACCTGTGCGAGCTCGACCTCGACCTGCTTCACTTCCTCGTCCGTAATGTGGCCGTCGAACAGGTGGATGGTGCGCTCGGCATAGGCCGAGTAGCGCGGATCATGCGTGACCATGAGGATGGTCGACCCCTCGGCATGGAGACCCTTGAGCAGATTCATCACGGCTTCGCCGTTGGTGGAATCGAGATTCCCCGTCGGCTCGTCGGCCAGCAGGATCAGTGGGTCGCCGACAACGGCCCTCGCCGCCGCCACCCTCTGCCGCTGCCCGCCGGAGAGCTGCGATGGGTAGTGATCCATCCGGTGGCTCATGTCCACGCGCTCGAGCGCCCGGATCGCCTTCTCCTTG
>JBDGUY010000012.1:0-22111 GCA_039585935.1 Gemmatimonadota bacterium | reverse complement strand
TCTATGAGCTCCCGTGCCTCTGCAAGAAGCGTCTCGCGCTCGTTCCGGGACGGGTCCTCGATGACCTGGGCAGACAGTTCTTCGAGCATTAGTCCGACCAGGGGCCCGCTGGGCAGACCGAGCTCGAGCAGGTCATTGCCATCTACCGCGAGGTCCGACAGGTCGACGGGCGCACCGCGCACCAGGTCGTCGTGGACCCGCCGCCAGCTAGGAAGCAGTACGCGCTCAGATTCGTTGGCCCCGGCAGCCCGCGCACCCGCGAAGTGCAGTCTGAACAGATCTCGCGCATGCGCGACCCCCACCTCGGACAACCACTCTCGAAGCCGCGCGGCCGAATCGGCCGGGCTCACGAGCGGCAGATACTGCTGCCACAGGTGTGCGGCTCGACGCGTCTCCGCGTTGGAGCATTTCAATCTGTCCAGAAGCTCGATCGCCTTCGCTGCATCGGAGTCTTCATCGCGCGGCAACGAAAGAAGCAGCCTGACAAGCCGCAGATAACTCCGGTGAGGAGGAATCTCATCGATCGCCGCCAGTGTCGATGCCCAGCGTGGGTCGTGACGCGCCACGGACGCCAGCTCAGGATACCATGACTCGAGGGCACCGGTCTCCGTGTACAGGGCGAGGATATCCCCTGCGCGAGGACCGGCGAGGGCCTTCAGGAGCTCTTCTCGAACGCGTTCTGCAGACAGCCGCCCGAGTCCGCTGACGGCGTTCACGAGTTCTGCTCGGGTGAGTCCATCAATGTCGAGCGAATATCGGCCGGCGAATCGCAGCCCGCGCAGTACCCGCAGATAGTCCTCGGTAAACCGGTCCGCCGGATTCCCCACGGCCCTGAGAATTCTCCGTTCGAGGTCCTCGCGTCCCCCGTGCGGATCCCGGATCTCGCCCGTGGCGGGTCTCCACGCGACCGCATTGATCGTGAAGTCACGACGGGACAGATCATCGTCGATCGAGTCCGCGAATTCCACGACCGCGTGCCTGCCGTCGGTCGCCACGTCTCGACGAAACGTGGTTACTTCGTACATCGACCCGTCCGGACTGATGACGCCGACCGTACCGTGCTCGATCCCGAGCGGCACGGTCCTGCGGAACAGACCCTGCACCTGCTCAGGTCGGGCGCTCGTCGCGATATCCCAATCGGCCCGTTCGACTCCGAGCAACGCATCCCGGATCGCCCCGCCGACACCCCACGCCTCGAAACCGGCGGATTCGAGCCGGTCGCAGATCGTCCGGAACCCCTCGGGGGGATCGAGGTGCAGACTTCCCGGATCGTTCATTTCAGCGCTGATGCGGTAGCATAATGAGCGTCCACGATGTCGGCGACGGCATGCTCGATCGCCAGGTGAATCTCCTGGATACGCGCAGTATCGGCAGATGGCACCTGGATCGGGAGATCGACGAGCGGCGCCAGCCGGCCTCCGGATTCGCCGAGCAGGGCGACAATACCCATCCGCATTGAGGCGGCTTCGCCCGCGGCGGCGAGGAGGTTGGCCGACTCCCCGGACGTGGAATGCAGCACCAGCAGGTCGCCCGGTCTGCCGAACGCTCGAACGGCCCGCGTGAAGACATTGTCGTATCCGAAGTCGTTTGCCGCCGCCGTCAGCTGAGCCGAGCCTGCGGTGATTGCGATGGCCGGCAGTGGCTCCCGTTGTCGCTTGAACCGGATCACATACTCCGTGGCGATGTGCTCCACGGTCGCCGCGCTGCCACCGTTGCCGCAGAACAGGACTCGGCCGTGTCGCTCGAACGTATCGAGCACAAGTCGTGCGTATTGCCCGGCGGGTTCCGCGATCATATCGGCGCAACGTGTGGCCGTCTGCGAAAGGTCTTCGAGTTGCGCCTTTACGGTGCCCGTCAGATCGACCGTCGTCATGATCGCTCCCCTCTTACCATTCTCCTCAATCGTCTCACGATCGCCGACGACAGATCCACCGGAGGTACCGGTTCACATTCTTCTCCCGCCAGGATCCGGGCAGGATTGGCAATCGTGAGAAGATCTGCCGCATCCGGCGTCGGGCTCAGGCTCAGTCGATCCCAACCCTCTCTCAGCGACGTCGCGCGACCGGGCCGGGCATGGTGATCGGATGCGAGACAGTCCACGTGCCCTCGAGCCAGCATCAGCCGGGAGACCTGCTCAGCTTCCGGCCCATATTCTCCCAGCAGGCTTCCGACGTTCACGACCATTAACACTTCTGCCTCACGCCAGCGCTCGATCCAACCATACGCGCGGCCAATTCCGGTGTACCGCTCGGGATGGGCGAGCGCCACGCGCCAACCCTGCTCCTGCACGCTCGTGAGCATCAGATCCGGAAATGCCGGCAGCATGAGCTGGGGGAACTCTACCAGCAGCGCGCCTCCTCCAAGTCCCAGTCCGGGATCGGTCAGGTCAGATTCCGGCTCGTCTATCCGGATCTCGAATGACAGTGTCAGCTCTACTTCCGGGACCCGTTCCTGTGCGGCGATCTTCAGCTTCTGAAAGCGGTTCTCGATCCGCCGCCGCCACGAGCTCTGTACGTGACTCGCCGTCAGGTGGGGTGTCGTGACCACTCGCCGAATCCCACTGTCTCGAAATGACTCGAGATAAGTGATCGCATCTTCAACAGTACGAGCACCATCATCAACCCCTGGTACGAGATGACAATGGAGATCGACGAGTGTGCCCCGGGGCGAGACTTCGGGACTCAGCGATCACCTCCCGGCCCGGCATTTCGGGTCAGTCGATTCCCGAGCTTTCCCCGCAGTCCGAGCCACGTGCACAGCGCCTGGACATCGCCATCCAGCTCCGCCCCGGCCTCGAACGCCAGGGTCAATGCCGCGTCGGCCGCCAGCAGTCGAAGCGCGGATTCGCGGCCGCCTCGACCATCCACGATCTCGTCGAGGCCCGACAGGCCGGCCCGGCCGAGAAGCAGAGCCACGGCGTCACCGCTCTCATCCTCAGAATCGTCGGCGACGGCCCTGACGAGAGTCCGAATCTCCGCAGCAAGCTCCGGCGGAGCCTCACCGAGCCGGCCCTCCAGCCACCGTTCGGCGACTACGATAGTCGTCATTCCCCGCCTGCCGCCCTGTCCTTCGCCAGGCTGGCGGCGGAATCGAGTGCATCCGATACCAGGGCCGGATCACCGACGCCTCCTTGCGCCAGGTGGGGCTTGCCTCCTCCACCCGATCCCGTGGCCTGACTCGCCGCGCGAACCAGGTCTCCGGCCTTCAGACCCTTGCGGATCCAATCGTCCGTGACCACTCCCAGGATCGATCCTTTTCCATCCGCCGTTCGCACGTGCACGATAGCAGCGCCGGAACCCAGCCCGGAACGGAGCTGATCACCGAAGGCTGCGACATCGGAGCCTTCCGGAAGCTCGATCTCGGCTCGCACGAGACGAGCCCCGTCGGTGGTGAGCGGCTCGGCATCGTCGACCAGCCGACGCGCGACTCCCTGCGAGTCTTCCCCCCGCTGCTCGGCCAGGGTTCCCTCGAGCTGATCGCGCTCATCCAGCAGGGCCGCGACCCTGCGAGGCACGTCCGAAGCCGGAACACGAAGACGCTCCGCAAGTTCGGCGACCAGTCCTTCCATGCGCAGGAGCCGGCTATAGGCACGGGGGCCGGTGACCGCCTCGATCCGCCGGATTCCCGCTGCCACTCCTGTCTCCGATACGATCCGGAACAGGCCGATCTGGCCGGTCGAACGGACATGACAACCGCCACACAGCTCCAGGCTTACCCCGGGAACGCTGACAGTCCGGACCACGTCACCGTACTTCTCGCCGAACAGGGCCATAGCGCCTTCGGCAAGAGCCTCACGGTACGGTCGGTCTGCCACCTCTACCTGCGCATTCCCCCACACGGCCTCGTTGACACCGCGTTCGATTTTTGAACGCTCGTCTTCCGTCAGCGGACCGTGGTGGCTGAAGTCGAAGCGCAGCCGGTCGGGAGCCACGAGCGATCCGGCCTGCTGGACGTGCTCGCCGAGCACGGCCCTCAGCGCGGCGTGCAGCAGGTGCGTCGCCGTATGGTTGCGCTCGGTGTCGCGCCTGGAATGCTCCTCGACTACCGCCAGCACGCTGTCCGGGGCCTCCGGGATCTCCCCGTGCGTCGGCTCACCCACCAGAACGGTCTGACCACGGTCGTTCTTCACAACGGACTCAACGGCGAGCTCCCAGCCTTCGCCACGCAGGTAACCGCTGTCGCTGACCTGTCCTCCCGATTCCGCGTAAAACGGATTCCGTTCGAGGACGAACGCGCGGACTCCGTTCAACTGCCCGTGAGCAAGAACGGGCGTCTCGATCCTGAGTTTGTCGTAGCCGACGAATTCCTGCTCCGCATCTGCGCCGATCCGGCGGGCCTGCTGCACACATTCTTCCGTGAGTCCGGATCCGTCTGGACCGAGAACCGATGAGCCGAGCGTGGCCGAATAGTCCCGGGAACGCCGACGCTGTTCTTCGAGGGCCGAATCAAATCCCTGCTGATCGACGGTCCACCCGCGTTCAGCCGCCATGAGTTCCGTCAGGTCGAGCGGAAACCCGAAGGTGTCGTAGAGCTTGAACGCCTCTTCTCCCGGAATCGTCCCCGTGGACCCGAGCGGAGCGACCTCCTCGAAACGATCCATGCCGGCTTCGATGGTGCCGAGGAATCGCTCCTCTTCGGCGCGCGTCGTCCGTTCGATATGCGTGCGCCGGGCTTCCAGCTCCGGGTATACGTCGCCCATCAGGTCCACGACCACGCCCACGAGTCGGTCGAGCGTCGGCTCCCGACGCCCGAGCAGCCACGCGTAGCGGCCGGCGCGGCGGAGAATCCTGCGAAGCACGTAGCCGCGGCCCTCGTTGGACGGGAATACACCATCGGACAGCATGAACGCCACGGCGCGCGCATGATCGGCCAGGGCGCGGAACGGCAGTCCCGCCTCCCAGTCCTCCGGATCGCGCGAGTACGGGATCCCGATGATCTCTTCCGCTCGCTCGATGATCGGAATGAACAGGTCCGTGTGATAATTCGTCCAGGTCCCCTGGAGAATTGCGGCGATTCTCTCGAGACCGGCTCCGGTATCGATCGAAGGCCGGGGAAGCGGCTGATCTCCGTCGACCGACCGCTCGTACTGCATGAAGACCAGATTCCAGATCTCCATGAACCGATCCGCCTCGCCGAGTGCCACGAACGTCTCCGGATCGAGTCGGGTTTGGCGCTCGGATTCCGGTCTCATGTCGTAGTGAATCTCGGAGCACGGGCCGCACGGGCCGGTCTCGCCCATCTGCCAGAAATTGTCCTTGTCGCCCAGGCGGAAGACGCGCTCGGCAGGAATCCCCGTGAGTTCGGGCCACAGCTCCGCGGCTTCATCGTCACTATGGTGCACGGTCGCCCACAGCCGTTCGGGGTCGAGGCCCAGTTCATCGACCACGAATTCCCACGCGAAGCGAATCGCGTCTCGCTTGAAGTAATCCCCAAACGAGAAGTTTCCGAGCATCTCGAAGAACGTGTGGTGGCGGGCCGTCCTGCCGACTTCCTCCAGGTCGTTGTGCTTTCCGCTGACCCGGAGGCACTTCTGCGAGGTCACGGCGCGCGGTCCGGGAGCCTGCTGCTCTCCGACGAAGATCCCCTTGAACTGGACCATCCCGGCATTCGTGAACAGCAGCGTAGGATCGGACTCGGGGACGAGCGAACTGCTCGGCAGATGCAGGTGCCCCTGTCGCTCAAAGTATTGTATGAAGCGTGATCGGATTTCGTTCGAAGTCATGGCGTCCGCTTGCAGTACCTCGGGTTCACAGGCCGGCGATGGCCGATTCTCCACAATCCTATAATATGAACCGGGGGAGCGACCGATACAATCGAGTCGCCCGTCAGGAAGCACATCCGCTGTCTCAGGACCGCTCAGGTTCGGGAAGCAGTTCGTCGACGATCGAACGGACGTCAGCGCCGGCGAACCCGCGACGCAGCAGGTACCCGCTCAGACGGCGGCGAGCTGCCGTTCGCTCCACCGACTGGAGAGCTCTGACCCTACGAGTAGCCGACTGGCGCAACAGATCCTGCTCGGAGAACCCGAATTCCCGGAATGCCTCGTCGAGGGCCTCGTCCGCATCCTCCGCGCCTACGCCGCGCGCTCGGAGCTCGGAGAGAAGTCGTCGTCGACCCGAAGGCCGAAATCGGATCCGGTCCCGCACGAATGACACGGCGAACGCCCTGTCATCGATGTATCCCAGCCTCTCGCACCGGCTGATCGCCGTTTGCACGGACTCCTCGGCGTGGCCCTTGCGGCGCAGATGCCGTTGTAGCTCGACCCGGCTTCGTGGACGATAAGCGAGGCAGGCCAGAGCCGCGTTGAGCGCCTCTGCCCTGGCGATCTCCTCGCCAAGGGCTTCCAATTCTTCCTCGTCGAGGAACTTGCCCTCATGAAGCGAGCAGGACAGCGAGATCGAGTCGGGCACCGAGCCCCACGCCTCGCCGTCCAGCTCGAGCTCGACTCGCCCGGTGCGGCGACTCGCGGTCAGGCGGGTTATCCTCGGCATCAGACGTCGGGCTCCAAGCCCCGGTTCGGCTGAACGAAGACCTGCGATGGAAGGCTCAGACCTCCGCGGCCTCCGACTGTTCTTCCTCCGCTTCGTCCAGCTCGGCGTCGACCGGCGTGATCCCCAGCAACACCCTGAGTTGCTGCTCGATCGCGTCCGCGACATCCGGATTCTCCCGCAGGAACATCTTGGAGTTCTCTCGTCCCTGTCCCAGTCGAACGTCGTCGCCGTAGGAATACCAGGCTCCCGAGCGCTGCACGATCCCGTGCTCTTCGCCCAGGTCCACGAGGATTCCGGGCCGACTGAAACCCTCGTTGAACATGATGTCGAATTCCGCCATCCGGAACGGTGGAGCGACCTTGTTCTTGACCACCTTCACTCGCGTGCGGTTTCCGACCTGCTCGTTCCCCTCCTTGATCGAAGCGATCCGGCGGATGTCCAGTCGGAGGGACGAATAGAATTTGAGCGCCCGGCCGCCGGTGGTCGTCTCGGGGCTGCCGAACATGACACCGATCTTCTCCCGAATCTGATTCGTGAAGATCACGGCCGCGTGGGAGCGTCCGATCGCACCCGTGAGCTTTCGGAGTGCCTGCGACATGAGCCGGGCCTGGAGACCGACATGCGAATCGCCCATCTCGCCCTCGATCTCGGCTCGCGGGACGAGCGCCGCCACGGAATCGACAACGATGACGTCCAGGGCACCGGAGCGGACGAGGACCTCGGCGATTTCCAGGGCCTGCTCCCCGGTGTCCGGCTGAGAGACGAGCAGGTTCTCGACATCGACTCCGAGACGCTCAGCGTACTGTACGTCCAGCGCGTGCTCGGCGTCGATGAATGCGGCCACGCCGCCGTCCTTCTGCGCATTCGCGATTACGTGCAGCGTCAGCGTCGTCTTACCGGAAGACTCCGGTCCGAAGATCTCTGTTACCCGACCACGTGGAATTCCACCCACGCCGGTGGCGAAGTCCAGGTTCAGCGCCCCGGTCGAAATCGCCGGGGTCCTCACCCGGGCTCGATCGAGACCGAGCCGCATGATCGCTCCCTTGCCGTGCTGTCGTTCGATCTGATTGATCGCCACGGTGAGGGCCTTTCTCCGTTCTTCACTCAACTCCAATGCCATCGCGTTCTGTCCTCGAATTCGGGGTCGGTTATCGGTGGAATCAGTATACCGGGACCCTCTGACTTTCGCAATTTGTTCGGGTCGCGCCATGGAGGCGGCCGCGGCGCCCGTACGGGGCAGACATCGCGGCCATGCCTCAACGGTCGGTCAACGGATCCCGCTCCCGTCTTGCCTTCCCGGATCGGCCGGGTCACGATGCGGAGTACGATGAGCCCACGAATCAGCGCCGGCCGCACCAGACGCCACAGAGATGCGGAGAGCCAGACATGAAGGATCAGGAACAGGGAGGCCCGGCCCCGGTACCGGCCGGAGCGATCGAAGGACTCGGAGCGTTCTATCTCGGCAGGCTGGTTTCTGAGGACTCCGCCCCGCCCTTCATGTACGACGCCCGGGACCTGACCACGCATGCCGTGGCGCTCGGGATGACGGGAAGCGGCAAGACGGGCCTCTGCCTGACCTTGCTCGAGGAGGCGGCGCTCGATGGAATACCGGCCCTCGCCATCGACCCGAAGGGCGACATCGGCAACCTGCTGCTCACATTCCCGAAACTCCGGCCGCAGGACTTCCGGCCGTGGATCGATGAGTCGGAAGCAGCACGGCGTGGGATCTCTCCGGATGAGCTCGCCGCGCAGACGGCGGAGTTGTGGCGCAACGGGCTGGCCGAGTCAGGCCAGGACGGGGAGCGAATCGGCCGGCTGCGGGCGGCGGCTGATATACCGATCTTCACGCCCGGTGCGACGCACGGTCTTCCGATCGCAGTGCTGAGATCCTTCGATGCTCCACCCGAAGCCGTCCGAGCCGACCCGGATGCGCTGCGGGAAAGGGTGGCAACGGCCGTGTCGGGGCTCCTGGCGCTGGCGGGAATCGAGTCCGATCCCGTCCAGAGCCGCGAGCACATTCTGTTGTCGCGGATCATCGAACAGGGGTGGTCGACCGGGAGAGACTTCGATCTGGGTGCCCTGATTCGAGCGGTCCAGCAGCCGGGCTTCGAACGAGTGGGTGTACTCGACCTCGAGTCCTTCTTCCCGGCGCGGGCGCGATTCGAGCTCGCGACGACCCTGAACAACCTGCTTGCCGCGCCGGGCTTCGAAGCCTGGCTCGAGGGACCCCCGCTCGATATTCCGTCGCTGTTGTGGACCCCCGAGGGCAAGCCCAGGATTTCGGTCTTTTCGATCGCCCACCTTCCCGACGCGGAACGGATGTTCTTCGTAACGCTGTTGCTGAACGAACTTCTGGCGTGGACTCGCTCGCAGCCCGGTTCATCCTCTCTTCGCGCGCTACTGTATATCGACGAGGTGTTTGGCTACCTGCCGCCTACCCGGCAGCCTCCGTCGAAGCCTCCACTCCTGACCTTGCTCAAGCAGGCCCGGGCCTACGGACTCGGGATCGTCCTGGCTACGCAGAACCCCGTCGATCTGGACTACAAGGGCCTGGGGAATACCGGCACCTGGTTCCTCGGGCGCCTGCAGACCGAGCGTGACAAGGAGCGCGTGATCGAAGGTCTCGAGACCGAGGCCGTTGCGGCCGAAGGCGGGCTGGACAGAAGACGGATGGACCGTCTTCTGTCGGGACTCGAGAAGCGGACATTCCTTGTCGGGAACGTACATGCCGAGGGGCCGGAGTTGATCAAGACCCGCTGGGCCATGTCATACCTGCGCGGCCCCCTGACTCGACCGGAGGTCCGCCGCCTGATGCAGGGAAGCAGGGAAGATTCGGCGGTCGCGGCCTCCGTTCAAGCAGAATCGGCGCAACCACCGGCGCCCGGTTCGAGATCCGCCCCGGAACCAGATCTGACGCCGGATCGCCCGGTAGTTCCGCCGGATCTCCGGGAGGTCTTCCTGTCTCCCGGGTCAGCGGACCGGGGCGACTCCGGGTCGGTCTGGCGGCCGGCACTTCTCGGGCTTGCGGGGCTTCACTACGCTCGGGCGTCCCTCGGCGTCGATGTGTGGCAGGACGTGGCCGTACTGTCACCGATCCAGGAGACTCCCCAGACCGATCCATGGGAGGGAGCCGAGGAATTGCCGCAGATTCCGGATCTTGAGCGGCCTGCTCCCGACGCGGCCCGGTACGAATCGCTCCTCGCCAGCGCGATCGGAGCGAAGCAACGTCGACGATGGCCGTCACAGCTCAAGGCCTGGCTGTATCGCGAGCGCCCCCTGCAGCTGTATCGCATCCCGGCCCTCAAGCTCACATCTCATCCGGGCGAATCGGAAGCCCAATTCCGGGTTCGCGTCCGGGAGGAAGCTCGTACTTCGAGGGACGCGGCCGTGGCGAAGATCAGGGACCAGTACCGACGCAAGGTGGACTCAGTCGAAGGCAAGCTGGCGACGGCGCGAAGTCGGCTCGACCGGGAGAAATCGCAATACGACTCGCAGCGTCTCGAGAGCGCCGTCAGCGTAGGGTCGACATTGCTGGGTGCACTGCTGGGCCGCCGGAGCGTCACCAGTTCCAGGGCCGCGAGCGCGGCACGCCAGGTCGGGCGTGCGTCGACGCAGAGGGACGATGTACAGCGAGCAGAGAAATCGATCGACGAACTCAGCGACCGGCTGGCTCGAATCGAGGCGGAACTCGCCGAGAAGCTGGAGCAGGTCCGTGACGAGTGGGACGTGGACGCCCTCGAGATCGAGGAGGTTTCTCTGTCACCACGCAAGAGCGAGATCGGGGTGGACCTGGTGGCTCTGGCGTGGGTGGAGGAGGCGACCCGGGAAGTTTGAGGAAAGACCGGGCGGCCCGGGCCGAGGCCGATCCGGAGATCTCCTGCGAGCGACGGTCGTGAGCCCGCCGACCGCCTGCAGCGACTCAGTCGTCGAGAACGAACGTGACCTTCATGTTCACCCGGTAGGACTGGACCTCGCCGTTCTTCACTTCCACGGTCTGTTCGTTGATCCAGGCGCCCTTGATGTTCTTGAGCGTCTTGTTCGCACGGGCGATTCCGACCTTCACGGCGTCGTCAAAACTGACTTTTGAAGACGCGGTGATTTCCGATACTTTCGCGACTGACATAACAGCCTCCTGTCTCATGCATTCACGTTGGTGCGTCCAAAGACTGGACGCTGACCGGACGAATACTGCACCTGCGGCGCTCCCTCATGCCAGAACCGAGCGAAATCCCTCGATGGCCCGGTTGATTCCTTCGTCATCAACGTCGAAGTGGGTTACCGCACGAACCCTGGATGGGCCAGCGGGCAACAGCAGGATTCCATGCTCCACGAGCCGTTCCGCCAGACCGGCGGCGTCGAGCTCGCGGGATGTAATGTCGATCATCACGATATTGGTTTCGGGTTCGATCGGCTCCAGCCCATCCATCTGCCCACACGCTTCCGCCAGCCTGGCGGCACGGGCATGGTCGTCGGCGAGTCCCGGCAGGATCTGGTCGAGTGACCAGATCCCTGCGGCAGCCAGGATTCCGACCTGGCGCATTCCGCCTCCCAGCCGCTTTCTGACAGACCAGGCCGCGTCGATCAGTTCCTGCGGGCCTGCCAGCATGGAACCGATCGGACAACCGAGCCCCTTCGAAAAGCACACCATCACGGTATCTGCGCAGGACGCGTAATCGGACAAAGGTGTGCCGGATGCCGCCGTCGCGTTCCACAGACGGGCCCCGTCGAGATGAACGGGGAGCCCTCGATCATTGGCCATTTCCCGCACGGACCGCATGGTATCAAGGGGGACTACGACGCCGCCGTGCATGTTATGTGTGTTCTCCAGCCACACGAGCGAGGTGACGGAGTGATGCCGATCGCCCGGCCGGATCGCGCTCACCACATCGGCCGCCGTCAGCCGGCCCCGGTCAGACTCGACGGGATTCAGCTGAACTCCGGAGAGCCAGGCTGCGTCCGCCATTTCGTAGTTGAACACATGCGACTCACTGTCGCATACGGCCTCGGTACCTGGCGATGTATGCAGCAACATGGCTGTCTGGTTCGCCTGTGTACCCGACGGAAAGAACAACGCCGCGTCTTTTCCCATCAGTTCGGCAACCCGCCTCTCGAGCCGATCCACCGTGGGGTCTTTGCCCAAAACGTCGTCGTCTACCTCGGCCTCGGCCATGGCGCGCCGCATACCGGGGGGCGGACGCGTCACGGTGTCACTCCTCAGGTCGACCAGCTGCGTCATGGTCAGTTTTCCTCAGACACCGTCGGTTTCACCTGTCAGGGCCTGGCCGCAGCGCGAGCAGAATTTCGCCTCTGCACGCAAATCTGCGCCGCACACGGGGCAACTGCCTCCAACGGGTGTGTCGGTCGACTCGCCCAGCGAGTCCCGGGCTGCGATCGCCTCGGTCGCCCAGTGCGACCGGAGCCGGTTGTAGTCCGAGTCCGCCATCTTGCCGGTCTCGTACTCGAACTCCAGCTCGCGCAGTGCATCCAGCGCCCTGGCCTTTCGGCCTTCCGGTGTGGGGGCCTCCGCCTCCCGGACGCTCTTCCTTTCGACCATCGGCGCGAAGATGACTGCCGCCAGCAGAATTGCGAGAATTGCACCAAATATGTAAACCGCGTACACGTTTGCACCGCCTGTCTAGCGAGTTTTGTGCTCCGTTCCGCCGTCCGAATGACGGCGGGCCGAAGCCAGTTCCAGGGCCCGTGCGACCGCGGCCGCGGGTTCCTGGAATCGCTCGATCGGAAATCGGTCACCGAGCGCATCCCCGACACCCACGAGCGGTCGACCGATCTTCATGCAGAGAGCGGCCTCATTCAAGGTCCCCCACTCTCCTTCGATGGCGATCAGCGCCTCCGAGGCCTTCACAACGAGCGCGTTTCGGCTCTCTCCCAGGCCGGTGGCTATCGGGATCGTCACTCCCAATGCGGCCACCTCCGGATCGTCACCCGGCAGTATGCCGATCACGATGCCTCCCTCGGCGGCCGAACCGGCGGCGGCCGAGGCCATGATACCGGTCCCTCCCCCGCACACGAGGACGGCCTCGGCGAGTCCAAGGGCCCGTCCCACCGACCTGGCCGTCTCAGCTCCACGCTCGGATGACGTGGCCGAACCTATCACCCCGATGCGAATCGGTCTGGATCCCGGAGATCCGGAAATCATCCGGGTACATCCTCCGACCAACCGATCACCGCGCGAATCGCCCTCCTCCAATCCGTCATCACCCGATCACGCCTGTCTTCCGCATCTTCGCCCGGCGAGAATACCGATTCCCCTCCGAGTGCGCCGAGGAACTCCTCGGGCCGGGCCCAGAATCCAATGCCTACGCCCGCCAGACCGGCTGCGCCGATCGCCGTCAGTTCATTCGCTTCGGGACGGTAGACGTCCGTTCCGAGCAGGTCCGACTGGAATTGCATCAGCCAGTTGTTCGCCGCAGCGCCTCCGTCGGCCCGGAAGCGGCCCAGGGGTACGTCCGAGGACTGCGTCATCGCCGCAATGACGTCCACGGTACCGCAGGCCATCGCCTCGAGCGCCGCTCGAACGATGTGAGCTTTCTCGGTACCCCGGGTCAGGCCGAATATCGCTCCACGGGCCTCTGGAACCCAGTACGGTGTTCCGAGGCCGGCGAATGCGGGGACGAACACGATCCCGCCGGTGTCGCTCACACTCCGGGCGAGGGCTTCGCTCTCGGCCGAACTGGGAATCAACCCCAGTCCGTCCCGCAGCCACTGGATGGCTGCCCCCGCGACCAGAATCGAACCCTCGCGCGCGTACTCGGGTTCACCCCGCGGTCCGCAGGCGATCGTGGTGAGAACGCCGGACTGCTCAGGTCCTCGCTCGGGTCCCGTGTGGAGCAGCAGGAACGCCCCTGTCCCGTAGGTGTTCTTCGCGTCGCCCCGATTCCAGCCACCATGACCGTACAGAGCCGCCTGCTGGTCACCGGCGACTCCCGCGATCGGGATCTCCGCCCCAAGGACATCCGGGTCGGTACCACCGAAGTCGCCGGCGGATGGCCGGACGTCCGGCAACATGGCTTGCGGAACACCGAACAGGGAACACAGCTCAGGATCCCAGCTTCGGTCATCGAGCGAATAGAGAAGCGTGCGGGACGCGTTCGTGTGGTCGGTGGCGTGCACTCGGCCGCCCGTGAGGCGAAAGATGAGCCAGGAGTCGATGGTGCCGAAACAGATCTCGCCCTCGGCCGCCCGGTCATGCCACTCCGGATTCCGTTCGAGGAGCCACTCGAGCTTGGTGGCCGAGAAGTACGGATCTGCTACCAGCCCGGTGCGAGCCCGGAGCATGTCGGCCTGACCCTCCGCCCGCAGCCGCTCGCATCGACTGGCGGTTCGTCGATCCTGCCATACGATCGCGGGCGCCAGCGGCCGGCCGGTCAGCCGATCCCATACGACCGTCGTTTCACGCTGGTTGGTGATGCCGATCGCCTCCACCTGCGACAGGCCGATGTTCGAACTCGCCAGAGAACGCTCGATCACGGACCTGACAGACGACCAGATCTCCTCGGCGTCGTGCTCCACCTGGCCCGGAGCCGGGAAGTACTGGGGAAACTCCTCGTACGCAGATCCGAGCAACGTACCATCATGACCGACCAGCAGGGCTCGGGAGCCCGTCGTGCCCTGGTCGATCGCCAGAATGGCTCTCTGTCCACTCATGTTCATGCTCACTCCCCGGACTCAGTGACGGCCGGGACGCTCTTCAGACCTGCGAAGTCGTAATGAACCCCGTGCCGTGAGAGGAGGGAGATCAGGAGTTGCACGGGAAGCCCTACCACGTTGTAGAAATCGCCGTCGATACGCTCGACGAGCACCGCTCCGCGCCCCTGGATTCCGTACGCTCCGGCCTTGTCCAGTGGCTCGCCGGTGGCAACGTATTCCTCGCATTCGGAGCGAGCAAGCTGCCGAAAATGCACCCTTGTCCGTTCCACCCCCGAGACCATGCGCGCTGTGGACCTCACCGCGAGCCCGGTGAAAACGAAGTGGTCTCGACCCGACAGGCGAAGCAACATCTCTACCGCCTCGCGATGATCTGCGGGCTTGCCGAGGGCATCCGAGCCGATCGCCACGATCGTGTCCGCGGCAACAGTGACCTCGCCAGGCATCAGGCGTATGGAGGCCGCTTTCTCCATCGCCAGCCTTCGCGCGGCAACGGCCGGCGCCTCACCTGGCAACAGAGACTCCTGACAACTCGGGACCCTCACCTCATACGGGATGGACAGCGAATCGAGGATCAGCGCCCGCCGGGGTGACGCCGATGCCAGAACGAGGTCGGGACTCATCGCTCGATCACCAGTGTGACGGGTCCGTCGTTGACGAGTTCGACGTCCATCATCGCGCCAAATCGCCCTTCGGCGACAGGCACTGTACCGCGCCTGCAGGCATCCACGAATTGGCGATACAGCAGCTCCGCCTGCTCCGGTGGAGCGGCGTGTACGAAGCTCGGTCGCCGACCCTTCGAAGCATCCCCGTACAGCGTGAACTGAGACACGATGAGCAGCGCTCCCCCCACTTCCGACACGTCCCTGTTCATCAGGTCGTCAGCGTCCCGAAACAGCCTCAGCCCCTTGATCTTCTTGGCCATCCACTCCAGCTCAGCCTCGTCATCCCCCGGCGCGAAACCGGCCAGCACGAGCAGCCCGGTCCCGATTTCACCGACGATCCGTCCCTCCACGCGCACGCAAGCTCTGCTTACGCGCTGAATCACAACCCTCATGTTGCCTCCGGCGATGTGTGGCCCTTCGCCATCGAATCATCCAGGGGTACCGAATCGAGCATCGCTCGCACCAGGGGCCCCGCGTCCGCCGGACGACGCGCGTCTACCGTCTCGCCGTCCCTGGTGATCCGTGCGACGACGCGATTGAGCAGGGCATCCGGGGGGAGCGTCCGGGTCAGCCCACCACTCGTTCCGACGACGATCAGCAGATCCTTGCTCCTCGACAGAGCCACGTTGAGCAGCCTGGGAAAGTCAGGGTTCCGGCGCTCATTCAAGAACCAGCTTGGACCAGGGGGAGCGTCAACGGTATCCAGAACGACCACGGACTTTTCTCTTCCCTGGAACCGATGAATCGTGCTGATCTCGAGATTCGAAGGCGCGGTGCGGCCCAGTCTTCCATTCACGGCACGCCACAGAGAGCGCGTTTGCGCACGGTACGGGGTCACGACGCCGACATCAGCCACTCCCTCGCGACCCAGCACCTCGAGTAACTGGGTGATGACTTCCAGGTGAATGGCGTTTTCGCGCGAACCGTCAACCCTGCTCAGTACAGGGTCGAGGTGCCCGGTCTCGAGCAACACGAGCGCCGGCGCATCACGATCCGCCTGGACGATGGACGCGCCGTCAATCAGGCGGCCACCGTAGAACAGGTCACCCACCAGCGCCCGGATCGCCGGACGCATCCGATATTGCTCCACCAGCATCGCGCACAGGCGATCGTCTGGCGAGGGGAGTTGCTCCATCTCCGGGCCCGTGACGACACCGGTTTCCCGGAACAGGTCCCGACTCAACCAGCGACGGGCGTACCCGCCACGACTGATCACGACAGGGGGAAGTTGCTGAAAATCTCCGAATGCCGCGGCCGCTTCCGAGGCAAGACACGCTGCATGAAAAACATACGGCAGCGGTGCCGTGCTGACCTCATCGATCACGACGAACGAGAAGCGCTGCGCGGCCAGTTCATCACGTACGGCCAGTCGGGCAAAAGTGGTGAGCACGACGTCGGCTTCGTCCAGCACCCGGCGCGTCGCACGGACCATTTCGCCGGTGAGACGCCCCGCTCGCTGGACCAGCGCATCGTCTCCCTCCCCACGCGCCCGGGCCAGGATCCGTGCCTGTCGTTCGGCCAGCAGCAGGTCCGCGGTCTCCATCCGAGCCCGGCCGTCCAGGAGCGTACCTTCGAGCTCCAGTAGCGCCCGGGACACCGTGGTCGGCTCACGTCGCTCGGCGCGCTCCACGGCGGCTTCCAGCGACAGAGCCTGATTCCCGGTCGGACTGAACTCAGCTCCGACCCGAATTAGCCGGTTTTGCTCCACGGCATTGCTGCCAAGGCAGTTCGCGATGCGTGATGCGGCCTCGTCCACCGCCACGTTGGTCGTCGCGACGACCAGGACCCTGCCCTTCCTCGCGAGTGCCGCGACCGCGCTGCCCAGCAGACGAGTCTTGCCGGTGCCCGGCGGGCCCCAGACCAGTTGAGCCCGACTTCCGAGAATCCTGGCCAGCGCGTCCCGCTGAGAATCGTTCAGTCCTTCGTCGACATCTGCAGAAAGTTGAGCCTGTCCCGTCACCGGAAACTCGCGGCCGAACAGGCGAAGCGCCGTGGAGGGGAAGAACCGCTGCGGGTCGTCCCCGATCTCACGCAGTCTCGAGGCCAGTGCCTCGAGCAACCAGGTGGGATCGAATGTGAGGGTCGCTGGTCCGGGGTGAGGTCCCAACCACTCACCGAGCCGCACGCGTACGGCAGGTCGCGCGGCATCGAACCTGGTGACGAAACCGAGGCCGCTTCCCCGTTCGCACTCGATGCGGACCGCGTCGTCCGACCGAATCGAGTACCTGCCGGGCGGCAGGATCCACTCGTACTGCGTTGCGAGCCCGGGTCGGCCGATGCGGATTCCATCAGACGCCATGAGTGGTGACCCGAGTCCGCGGGACTGAAGATCCTGGCGTACCGCGTCAATTTCCTCGTCCAGCGCGAGGAGACCGCCGTCCAGAAGATCGTCCAGGGGGGTGGTGTCTTCAGCCATGGGCGCCAAGGTACACATGCAGGGACCGATCGGGCACGACCCTGGCAACTTGAGTCTGACGACCCGGGGAGATAGCCTGCTCGCATGCCTGACCTGAATGATCTTCCCGGTTTCCGTCGCGGGGCGGAGTGGGCCATAGCGGCCGGGGTGGCCGTTGAGCTGGGATTGATCGCCACCCTCAGGGATGGCCCGCTTCGTTCGACGGAGATCGCGCGCCGGCTGGATGCGAGTCCGCGCGGCGTACAGGCTTTGCTCGGCGCTCTCGCGGAACTGGGCGCAGTCAGACCCGATGAGGCGGGCTGGCGGCTGACCGGCGCCGGCCGGGCCCGTCTCCTGGATCGGGAATCCCCCGAATACGAAGCGGATAGCCTGATTCACTGGATGCGGACGATTCGTGGCTGGTCGGTGGATCTACCGGGGGCGGTGCGAACCGGAGAGCCGGCGACGAAGGACTCCCCGGCCCACGGTGCCAGGAAAGGCAAGGAGCTGGAGGCTTTCATGGCAGCGATGGCCAACAGGTCCCCCGAGAATGTCACCGCAGTAGCAGACGCGGTCCGTGGTGCCGCGCCCGGGGCCAGGACTCTGCTCGATATCGGTGGCGGACCCGGCGTATACTCCCGGGCGCTGGCCGACCGCGGATTCGAAGTGAGTCTGCTGGACAGGCCCGAGGTTATCGACTTCGTGGGCGAGGCATACGGACTCGAGTCCGATCAGCGCATTCAACTCGTGCGTGCGGACTTCCTGGAGGCGCTGCCCCGGCAATCGTTCGACGTCGTACTGCTCGCCAATGTCTCGCATATCTACGGTCCGGAATCGAATCGTGAGGTTCTGCGCCGGACTGGCGAGATCCTGAACCCCGGTGGCTGCGTGGTGATCATCGATTTCGTGCGCGGAGTATCCGAATTCGCCCCGCTGTTCGCGCTCACCATGCTGCTGAGAACCGAGGACGGGGGAACGTGGTCCCTGCCCGAATACACCGGCTGGTTGCACGATGCCGGGTTGGATCGAGTCCGCTGCGCGACGATCGGTCCCGACCTGCAAATGGTCACGGCGGAAAGACCATCGGAGGGGAGGGGGGCAAGATGAACGCAGATCCGTGGCTCGAGTCGACCGCACGAGTCGCCGAATGGATTTCGGACTATCGGGCGCGCCTCCCGGAGCTTCCGGTCCTGCCAGATGTCAGCCCGGGCGACACCCTGGATCTGCTGCCGAAGGCGCCTCCCGAGGCACCCGAGTCCCTCGACGACATCCTGTCCGATCTCGACCGGATCATCGTCCCCGGCCTCACGCACTGGAATCACCCGGGCTTCCTGGCCTACTTCTCCAGCAGTTCCTCAGATCCGGGGATTCTCGCCGAGTTCATCGCGGCGGCTTTGAACGTGAACGCGATGCTTTGGAAGACGGCACCATCCGCATCGGAGCTGGAAACGCGAATGGTGGAGTGGATACGGCGATTCGTGGGCCTGCCGGACGTGTTCGACGGCGTGATCCAGGACACGGCGTCGAGCTCCAGCCTCACGGCACTTCTCGCCGCGCGAGAGCAGGCACTTCCGGGAAGTCGCAACCAGGGGCTCGCAGCCGGGGAGCCGGGTATCAGGCCGTTGGTGTATCAGTCTGACCAGGCCCATTCGTCCATCGACAAGTCGGTCATCGCGGCCGGAATCGGCTCGGACAATATCCGTCGCATCGCGAGCGACGATCGATTCCGGATGCGCGCCGACCTGCTGGAGCGGACGCTGGTATCGGATCTCGAGGCAGGTCACGTACCCGTCATGGTCTGCGCCACGATCGGCACGACTTCCAGCACGAGTATCGACCCGGTACGACCCATCGCCGAGATCTGCGGCAGGCACGGCGTGTGGCTGCACGTGGACGCTGCCTACGCCGGCCCTGCGGCCGCGCTCCCGGAGCTGCGACCCCTGTTCGCGGGCTGGGAGAGCGCCGACAGCATTGTTCTGAATCCGCACAAATGGCTCAGTACGCCAATCGACTGCAGCGTGCTTCTGTTTCGCGATCCACAGGCCGTCCGCCGGTCACTGGCCTCGACTCCCGTCTATCTCGAGACCGGAGTCGAAGCACGGAACCTGATGGACTACGGCCTTCCGCTCGGACGCAGATTTCGGGCGCTGAAGCTGTGGTTCCTGTTCCGGCGGCTGGGGGCCGAGGCACTGCGAGACATGCTTCGGCGCCACATTGATCTGGCGAGCGGTTTCGCCGACCGGGTCCGCATGGACGACAGGTTTGAAGTCGTGGCACCTTCGCCTTTCAGCACCGTGTGCTTTCGTGCCGTTCAGGCGACTGACGACGGGAATCGCCGTCTTCTGGAGGAGGTAAACCGGCGCGGCAGGGTGTTCCTTTCACACACGGAACTCGCCGGCCAGTTCGTGCTTCGGCTGGCCGTAGGAAGTGCCCACGTCAGAGACGAGGACATCGACGCAGCATGGACGGAACTGACCCAATCGTACGAAGCTCTGCTCAACAACTGAATTTCAGAATGGAGAAGATCAATGCTCACCGAGGGTGACCTGGCGCCGGACTTCGAACTCGCGACTGATGGTGGGGGCTCGATCAAGCTGTCCGATCTGCTCGGCAAGCGAGTCGTGCTGTATTTCTATCCCAAGGACGACACCTCCGGTTGCACGAAGCAAGCCTGCGGCTTTCGGGACAATCAGGCCGCGCTCGCCGAGCAGAATGCGATCGTGATCGGCGTCAGCCCTGATGGCGTGGCTTCGCACGACCGGTTCCGGGACAAGTACGATCTGAATTTCCCCCTCCTTTCCGACCCGGACCATGTGGTCGCCGAGGCCTACGGGGCGTGGGGGAAGAAGAAGATGTACGGACGCGAATACGAAGGCATCATCAGGTCCACATTCGTGATCGACGCGGAGGGACGAATCGAGAAGGTCTACGCGAAGGCGAAGGCCGCCGACAATCCGCGTCAGGTCCTGGAGGACCTTTCAGCGTGACGCGCGCGCCGGGACCGGGGAGGCTGTTCCTGACCATCTCGCTCCTGGGCCTCGGTCTCGCGTTCGGCCGGCCGGTCAATGTCTCCGCCCAGGAGCCGTACGTGGTTCCGGCGGACCAGGAGGTCGTTCTGCAACGGGCCGACCGGGCGCGGGTGAAGGGAGACTCGGCGGCGCCGATCCGAATCGTCGAGATCTCCGATTTCGAGTGTCCGTACTGCCGGCAGTTCCACCTGGAGAGCGCCCGGACCATCGACAGCCTTTACGTGCAGTCAGGCATTGCTCGTTATCTGTGGATTTCGTTCCCCAATTCCACCCACCCTCGGGCCTGGCCGGCCGTAGAGGCAGCTTTCTGTGCCGGTGCGGCCGGTCGATTCTGGGCGATGCACGACATCATGTTCGAACGCGTGGATCAGTGGAAATCGGCAGTGGATCCGGTCAGCCTGTTCGTGCAGTGGGCAGTGGAAATCGGAATCGAAGCCGAGGGTTATGAATACTGCCTGCGCAACGACGTTCCAGCTCCTCTGCAGGTTGCCGACTACGACTCGGCGCTTCGATCCGGGATCGCCAGCACGCCGTTCTTCGTCGTGGGTGACAGCCTGGCGATACGCGGTGTCGTGTCGATAGAGCGGTTCCGGTCGGCCATAGACAGCGTGCTCATTGCTCGGGGTCTGGAAACTCCGTGACGCCGCAGAGCCGGAAGATCGACGGACTTCTCGTCCTGGCAGCCGTCTGCTCCATCGCCCTGGTGGCGGGCGATGCCGAAGATTTTCGGGTTTACTACGATGCCGGGACCCGTTTTCTGTCCGGTGGGTGGGCGGGGGTGTACGAGGGCGAGGCGCTTACCCCATTCAAGTACCACCCGGTTTTTCTGTTGCTCTCCGTGCCGTTCTCACTTCTGCCCTGGGCGATGGCCAAGTTCCTGTGGGCCGGACTGAACGGCTTCTGGATCTGGGACGGTGCCCGACGCTTTCAGCAGGCGGTCGATGTGACGCAGAAGCAGCTGCTGATCGCGTTCGTGTTCGTGATCCACGCCGTGTCGTGGCAGTTCAAATTCGCCAACGTCACATTCCTCATCCTGTGGCTGCTGGCCCTGGCTCTTTCACGCCGGCCAGTTCTGTCCGGTGGATCGAGCGCCGTGATGATCCTTCTCAAGCCCTTCTGGGCCCCGCTCCTCCTGCTGGCCGTCCTGGCACGGAGGAACCGGACGCTTTTCGTCATGCTCGGCTCGATGATCGGCCTCAGCCTCGTGCCGCTCCTGCTGGGGGGAACCTCGGTTTACACCGGTTGGTTCGAGACCCTCGCGGATCCCACCCACTCTCACAACTACCCGAAAAGCGACAACCAGGGCCTGTATGCGATCGTCTTCCGCAACCAGGCTGCCCTCGGGAATCTGACCGGGTGGATCTGGTTCGTCGGTTCGTGTCTGTCGGGGATAGCATGGGTGGCCACCGTGCTTTCGATCCAACGCGATCGATTCGAGCTTGGGCTGCTGGCCATGGTTCCGTTCATCCTGTGGGCCGCCCCGTTGAGCTGGATTCACCACCAGATCTGGCTCTGGCCGGTGCTGGCCGTCTGCTTGAGGAAACCGAACTGGATTTTGCTGGCCGTCGTGTGGTTGTTGCTCAACGGAACCGGGGATCTCTTCTGGTCCCGAGAGTGGTTCACCAGGATCTACCAGTGGGGCTTGCCCGCACTGGCCTTCCCGCTGACCCAATACCTGTTCTTCCAGTACATCAGAGGTTCGCGGGACGTGGAGGGGATCTAGCCGAGTCGCTCGAACACCCGGCGGATAGCTTCCAACGAATGGGCGGCCGCCTGCGCTCCGGAGTCGAATGCCCGGGCCAGTTCCCGCTCGTCGGCGCCCAGCAGGGGAATATCGAACGCGAAGTGCACGGAGACGCCTGCCGG
>JBDGUY010000011.1:0-22120 GCA_039585935.1 Gemmatimonadota bacterium | reverse complement strand
CGCAGCCGTCGAATATGCACCTCGAGGGCCCTGAGCATCCGCCGGATTTCCCGGTTCCGGCCCTCCCGGAGCGTGAGTTCCAGCACCAGGCGTGTTCCGTCCGGGGTCCGCCGGGTCGTCACGTCCTCAGCTCGGGCCGTCCCGTCTTCGAGCTCGACACCGGATTCCAGCCTGCGACGCAGGTCCGGTGGAATCGGCGGCTCGACCAGAACCTCATACCGTCGCTCGGTACCGTGACTCGGGTGAAGCAGATCCCTCGCGACGTCCCCCTGGTTGGTGAACAGCAGCACGCCTTCACTCATCACGTCGAGCCTGCCGACGTGAAACAGACCCTGGTGCTCGGGCGGCAGCAGGTCGTACACCGTCTGTCGTCCCTCTGGATCACTGCGCGTGCTGACTACCATGGGGGGCTTGTGAAGGAGAATCCACTCCGGATTCGCGATCGCCACCCGCTCGCCATCCACCTCGACCACGCTGACGGCCGGATCGACCTTCACGCCCTGCTCGCTGATCACCACCCCGTCGACGCGCACCCTGCCTTCGGCAATCAGCCGCTCCGATGCCCGCCGTGACGCCACGCCGGCCCTGGAGAGAAACTTTTGCAGGCGCATCTGCCAGGCCAGCCGGTCAGGACGCTGTTTCGGGCGCAGTCACACCGAGGACCGGGGGCTCGCGGACGTCCGACGAGGCCGAGTCTTCCGGGTCGGCGAAGTCGAAGGCCGCCGCCGGCTCCGATTCCACTTCCGAGGTGGGATCCGGCTCCGGCTCGGCCCGGGCATCCGGGGCCCCCTCCGACTCCGAATCCGTCTCGGGCTCGGCCTCCGGCTCGTCCTTCGCCGCTCCAAGCTCGACGGGAAGCTCCTCGGCGGAAGGAAGATCGGCGATTCCCTTCAGCCCGAAGTGCTCCAGGAATCGGTCTGTAGTCCCGTAGAGCAAAGGGCGACCCAGGCCGTCTCCACGACCCACCACCGTGATCAGTTCCCAATCCAGCAGCGTGCGCAAAACCGAACTTGCGCTCACGCCGCGCACGTCTTCGATCTCGATCCTGCCGATTGGCTGTCGATATGCGATGATCGCCAGTGACTCCAACGCGGCAGGAGACAGATGCGGCGGACGCGGAACCGAATCGAACCGCTCCAGATAGGGGGCGAACTCAGGGCGCGTCAGGATCTGGTACCCATCTCCCAGCTGATAGATCTGGAACGCGGCTTCCGTTTCCTCGTAGCGTTCCCGCAAGACATGGATCGCCTTCTCCACGTCGACGTCAGACAGTCCTTCATCTGCCCGCGCGAGCTCTGCCGGTGTGAGCGGCGTCTGGCTCGCGAACAGGGTCGCCTCGACGATCTGCTCCAGCTTCACGAATTCTCCTCTGCGTCCGACTCCTCGTCGCCCCGGCGGACCGCCAGCAGCCAGATTGGCGAGAACGGCTTCGTCTGCTCGATGCGCACTACTTGCTGCCTGGCCATCTCCAGGGCTGCGAGCAACGCCGCAACCGCGTGCGCGCGGGTCCCCCAGGGCTTGATCAGCCGGTCGAGCGCGACTCGCGTTGCCCGACCGATCAACCGTCGCAGTAACGATACCTTCTCCGCAACCGTTACGGTGGAAGAGGGGGCTCGCACGCTGACCGGCGGCAGCGGCTCGGGAATCCGTGCCGCAGCATGCAGCAACTCCTCCAGAGTCAGCTGCAGAACCGTCCGTGAAGCGGCGGGAGGCGGCCTGGTCTCGACGAATCCCTTGCCCATGTGCCTGCCGCGCTGCGCCTCGGCCGTCTGCAGGACGTGAACCACGTCCTGAAAGTGCTCATACTCGAGCAGCCGGCGGACAAGCTCGGCTCGCGGATCTTCCTCCCACTCGAGCTTGTCGGGTCTCGGGAGCAGCAGCTGCGCTTTGATCCGGACCAGTGTCGCCGCCATTTCGATGAATTCTCCGGCGCGTTCGAGCGGCATCTCATCCAGGCCGTGCTCGATAGCCGCGAGGAACTGTCCGGTGATGTGGGCGATAGGAATATCGAAGACATCGATGTCCTGAGACCGTATCAGGTGCAGCAGCAGGTCCAGCGGGCCCTGGAATCTCTCGAGTTCGACGACGAAAGATTCGCCACCGATCCCTACCGGTGAACCCGGGGCACGAATCGTCGACGTCGAATTCACCAACCGCTCCAAGCTTGATTCCGGTTGGAAGTCGGGCTAAACTTATTGATTGTTTCGCCGACCCAGAACAACGAAGGATAGAGAACGTGCCGAACATCAAGAGTGCAAAGAAGCGACTGCGTCAGTCGCAGGTTCGCCGCGACCGGAACCGGGCGGTTCGCTCGGAACTCAGGACGCGGACCAAGGCCCTGCTCGGGACCGAGGACGCGACGGAAGCGGCAGAGCAGTATCGCGTCGTCGTGTCGCTTCTCGACCGGGCTGCCCGCAAGGGCGTCATACCGTCGAACGCCGCGGATCGCAGCAAGTCTCGCCTGGCACGTTACGTCAGTCGCCTCGGCGACTGACCTCCCGGCCGCTGTCCGCGGCCGGTCCGCGCCAAAACCCGTGACTCGTCCCACCGCGCCGGAAAGGCGTCCGGGGCGGGCGCGGGTCTGTCGCTTCAGCCGGCGCCTCCCCTGTCGTCTCCATCGCCCTCCGAAGTCTGTTCGTCCCCTTCTTCAAGCATTTTTGACACCGCGTCGAAACTCTCCGGGTCGTCGAGGCTGAGGGACTCCAGGAATTCGAGTTCGTCCAGGAACTCGTCACCCTCTCCGAGCTTCTCCGTTGACGGCACCTCTGTCAGGGTCGGCTCCTCCACCACCACCTGTTCGACGACGTCTTCCGCCCTCAGCAGCTCGGCAGGCTCGTCGATCGCGGCAGCGATGTCGCCCAGGACATCGTCGGCTGCCTCCACGGCATCGGTCGCCCCTTCGTCCACGATCGTGTCCTCGACCGCTTCGCCACCGCCAGCCTGTTCATCAACGACAAGTGTCGATTCCGCATCTGCAGAGGGATTGACGGGACCGGGATCCGGCCACGCTCCGGGCTCCACGTGTCGGGTGGCCGCGGCTTCGGACGGCGACGTCACCTGGAGCAGCACCGCCCCGAGTTCGGCGACGGCCTCACGCTCCACATCCAGGGCCCCGGCTACATCCGCCAGTTCCCGCTCGTGAGCTTCCTTCCGGTTCTCCCACTCGCCTTCGTCGAACTCACCGACCTGGTGACGAAGCTCAGCTTCCTCGAGTTCGGCCGCGCAAACTTCGTGACGCTGCATGAATTCGGACAGCTGCTGCTTTCGCTGCCGCAGCGAGGACTCGAGTTCCTCTTTGTGGCCGTGAAGCTCATCTTCGACCCCGGTGAGTCGGGTTCGATAGTCAGCCCTGACACGCTTGGCCACCTCCGGCCGGTATTTTCCGCCCAGATCGTCGAGCTTGGCGAGCCATTCCATGTACTGTGCCCGCCGCTCCAGAAGCGTACGGATGGCATCGGGTATCACGAGATCCTGTCCTCCCTGCTCCGTGGTCATGCGTCCCCCTCAGCCTCGAAGCGAGTTTCGCCACTCACAATCGTCTTCTTGATCCTGCCAGGCAGCACGTGGCCCGCCAGGGGCGTGTTCCGGCTTCGCGAGTAGAAGCGTGTCGGATCTACCGTCCACGACTCGTCGGCCGCATACAGCACGATGTCCGCCGGTGCGCCCGGTCGCAACGTGCCGGTGTCCAGTCCCATGATGCGCGCCGGGGCGCACGACATTCGATCGATCAGACCGGATAGCGTCATGTGCCCGGGTACGACCAGTGCCTTCATGCACAACGAGAAGGCAGTCTCGAGGCCGTTGATTCCGAACGGAGCGTCATCGAACTCCCGTTCCTTTTCATCGTAGTGGTGCGGAGCGTGGTCCGTGGCGATGATGTCGATCACTCCCTCGATCAGTGCCTGACGTACGGCCTCCACGTCTTCTTCGGCCCGAAGCGGCGGGTTCACCTTCGCCTGGGTGTTGTACCCGCGTACGAGCTCCTCCGTAAGCAGCAAGTGGTGCGGAGTCACCTCGGCGGTGACCCGAATCCCTCTTTCCTTCGCCCACAGTAACTGATCGACCGACTGGCGGGCAGACACGTGGCAAACGTGCAGGTGTCCTCCGGTGAGTTCGCTGAGCAGGACATCCCGTGCGACCATTCCGGCTTCGGCCGCATTCGGGATTCCTCGCAGCCCCAGCGATGTGGCGACCGGACCCTCGTTCATCACGCCGCCGGGAGTCAGGCCCGGGTCTTCCGCATGCTGAAGTACAGGTATGTCGAACGTCTGGGTGTACTCCAGGAGTCGCCGCATCAGCCCGGAGTCGTGGACCGGGTGCCCGTCGTCGGATACGGCCACCGCCCCGGCCGCGACGAGTTCACCGATCTCGGTCATCCTTTTGCCCTGCTGGCCGATCGATGCCGCACCGATCGGCATCACCCTCGAGGCCCGCACGGCCCTGCCGGCCGCCCGGACATATCCCACGGCCGCAGGATCATCGATCGGGGGATCCGTGTTCGGCATCGCCCAGATCGTCGTAAAGCCGCCGGCGACCGCTGCTCGCGACCCCGTCGCGATCGTCTCCTTGTGCTCTCCGCCGGGCTCCCGCAAATGGACATGAACGTCGATCAGTCCCGGTGACACGATGAGGCCCGTCGCGTCGATCGAGTCCGCGCCTTCCGGGGCCTCGACGTCAGGGCCGACCGCCTCGATCCGACCATCGATCAACAGGACCGCCGCTGGACCGTCGAGTCCCTGTGAGGGATCGACCACGCGGCCACCGACAATGTGGACGGGCCGGCTCATGCTTCCCCCTTCTTGGCTTCTTCGGCCCGCTCAGGCGCTCCCCCGGCGAGCAAGTAGAGAACGGCCATACGAACGGCGACGCCGTTCGTCACCTGCGGCAGGATCACCGACTGCGGTCCATCGGCGACGGCCGAGTCGATTTCGACGCCCCGGTTCATCGGACCGGGGTGGAGGATCACCGTGTCGCCGGGCGCCTTCTCGAGCCGCGCCTGGCTGACGCCATACACCCGGTTATACTCGCGCAGAGATGGAATGAAGCCTGCGTTCATGCGCTCGAGCTGAAGACGCAGCACGTTGAGCGCGTCAGCCCACTGGATTGCGTCTTCGACATGGGTGAACACCTGGACTCCCATGTCTTCGATCGCCGCCGGGATCAGGCTCTTCGGCCCGCACACTGCCACCTCGGCACCCAGCTTCTGCAGACCGAAGATATTCGAGCGTGCAACGCGGGAATGCACGACATCGCCGACGATGCACACCTTCAGTCCTTCGATCCGACCGAAGGCGTCCCGTATCGTGAGGAGGTCGAGCAAGCCCTGGGTCGGATGTTCGTGCTGGCCGTCGCCGGCATTGATCACGTTGGAGGGAATCCTGTCCGCCAGGAACTGGGCGGCGCCCGAGGAACCGTGCCGGATCACCACCATGTCGATCCGCATTGCCTCGAGGTTGCGCGCCGTGTCGACGAGCGTCTCGCCCTTGACGACGGAGGAACCGCTCGCGGCGACGTTTACCGTGTCGGCGCCGAGGCGCTTTTCAGCGAACTCGAACGATATCCGGGTCCGCGTCGAGGGCTCGAAGAACAGGTTGACGATCGTCTTGCCGCGCAGCACCGGAACCTTCTTGATCGCCCGCTCGCTGATCTCCTTGAACGGCTCCGCCGTATCCAGAATCGCGCGAATCGTGTCGCCCGACAGCGTCTCGAGACCGATCAGGTCTTTGCCCAACCCTGAATCCGGCCGTTTGTCGTTCATGACTCCCCCGCTGCGGTGACGAGCGTCACAGATGATTCTTCGTCGAGTTCGGGCACCCGGACCTCCACCAGGTCCCGGGGCGAGGCGTCCACGGCGAGGCCCACGTAGTCCGCCTGAATCGGGAGCTCCCTCCCGCCCCGGTCGACGAGCACGCAAAGCTCGATCTTTCGTGGCCGGCCGAAGTCGGCCAGTTCCTGGAGCGCCGCTCGAATCGTACGCCCGGTGAACAGGACATCGTCCACGATCACCACCCGGTCGCCATCGATGTCACCGGGGATCTCCGTCATCCCGATGACGGGCATGGGCCCGATCTGGTGCAGGTCATCTCGATACAGCGTGATGTCCAGGCTTCCAGTCGGAACGTCGAATCCACCGGTGTCCCGAAGTATCGACGCCAGTCGTGAGGCGAGTTGGACACCGCGCCTGCGGATTCCGACGAGCAGGAGTCCTTCTCCGCCACCACCGGCCATGATCTCCGACGCCAACCGATGCAGAGTTTCGTCCACACCTGCCGCGTCGAGAAGCTGCTGGGCCTTATCCGAAGTCATTCCGTATGTCCTCCCTGGTCCGAACGGAGCCGGGATCGGTTCCGAACGGCATTCGATGTGCCTGCGCGGGCGGGCCTCGGGACCGAAAATGCGGTGTGTCCGGGATCCGGCCCGCCGCAGTATACCGACCACCTCGCGGGGGATCAACGGGCCTGATTTGTGGCACCCGAAAGTCCTTCGTGATCGGGTCCCCGGCGGGCGCTCGCTTGTCTCGGTTGCGCGCCGTTCCTAGCTTGCCGCCGCCATTCCAGGGCCGGACCGGGCCCTGCTGAGCCCGAATTCTGATTCGACGGGAGGAGCATGCAACGCCCAGGACTGGGAACCCTCGCGGCGCTGGTTGTCGCCGTCTCACCGGCATCGGCCGCAGGGCCTGCACCGGTGCTACCTCCCCTGTCGCAGCAGACGAGCACCGCTGAGCTGGAAGTGGACGCTCCGCGGATCATCCTGTCCGGGCTCCCGTTCGCTCTCACGATCAGGGCGACGGGAATCGAGACCTCTACAAGAATCACGGTGGCGGGAGCCACGGGCAGGCGAATCGGTTCCGCCGTGTTCGAGCCGGGAAGCGAGTCGCTGGCTATCGAGGGCCTCCAGATTGACGGACGGGAGGAACTGCCACTCTCGATCAGCGCCAGCGATGAGTCCTCCGAAGCGGCGGTCGTCACCGTCTCGCCGAAGCTGTTTCCGGGCTGGACGAGCCTGCTACCGCCAATACTGGCGATCATCCTGGCCCTGGTGTTCAAGGAAGTCGTCACGTCGCTGTTCATCGGAGTCTGGCTCGGAGCCTTTCTATTTGCCGGTCTGAATCCGATTACCGGGACGATGCGGGCGATCGACATGTTCATCACGCCAGCTCTCGTCGACACTGCCCACGCCTCTATCCTGGTGTTCTCGTTCCTGCTGGGCGGGATGGTAGGCGTCATCAGCAAGAGCGGCGGTACCAGGGGCATCGTCGAAGCGGTCAAACCGCTGGCCACAACACCGCGGCGTGCCCAGCTCGCGACCTACTTGAGTGGCCTCGCGATCTTCTTCGACGACTATGCGAATACGCTGATCGTAGGCAATACGATGCGGCCGATCACGGACCGCATGAACGTTTCGCGCGAGAAGCTGGCGTATATCGTGGACTCCACGGCCGCGCCCGTCGCGGCCATCGTATTCGTTTCCACCTGGGTGGGGTTCGAGATCTCGCTGATCAGTGACGGCCTCGCGGCCGCGGCAGTGCAGGCGGGGACCACACCCGAGGTAGCGGCTGCGCTCCAGTCCGCCAACGCGTTCACGATCTTCATCCACTCGATCCCGTACCTGTTCTATCCGCTGCTGGCGCTGTTGATGGTGGGGCTGATCGTCTTCCTGCAGCGCGACTTCGGCCCAATGCTGCAGGCTGAGCAACGCGCATCCCGGGGCGAAGGCCTGTACCGGGAAGGCGCCATGCTCATGTCTGAGGCCGGATCAGAAATGATGGAGCCCGTAGAGGGGGCGCCTCTGCGATGGTACAACGCGGCACTACCGGTCCTCTCCGTCGTCCTGGTCGTTCTCTTCGGCCTGTACTTCCAGGGTCGGGTGAATTTTGCGGCGGCGAACCCGGGTCAGTCGCCGACTCCGTGGGATATATTCGGCGCAGCCAGCGCATTCGATGCCCTGCTGTGGGGATCCCTCACCGGCTGCATAGTCGCGATCGCTCTCGCGGTCGGGCAGCGCATCCTCACGGTGCACCAGGCGATCGACGGCCTCGTGGGAGGTATGCGTGCCATGTTCCTCGCGGGAATCATCCTGATCCTGGCCTGGTCCCTCGGATCAGTGACAGAGGTGCTCGGAACGGCTCCTTACATCAGTGGCCTGCTGGAAGGCAACCTGCCACCGCAATTGCTTCCCGCACTCGTGTTCGTGACCGCCGCAGCCATTGCATTCGCCACCGGGACATCCTGGGGGACGATGGGAATCCTCCTCCCTCTGGTGATCCCGCTGGCGGTGGCCCTGGGCGGCACCGTCGATCCGTCGGCTGGAACGGCCTACGTGATTCTGCTGGGCTCGATCGCCTCGGTGCTGGCGGGAGCGATCTTCGGAGACCATTGCTCTCCGATCTCTGACACTACCGTGATGAGCTCGATGGCGTCCGCCTGTGATCATGTGGATCACGTGCGGACGCAGCTTCCGTATGCCCTGGTTGTGGGAGTCGTGGGCATCGTGATCGGGAACATCCCGACCGCGTACGGCTTCCCGGTGTGGATTTCACTGGCGGTGGGGGCGGCGATTCTGTTCGCGCTGTTGCGGTTCTATGGAAAGAAAGATTTCGACTCCCCGCAGTGGGCTGGAGAGCGAGCGAGCGGACCGGCGGTGGACTGAGGGTCTGGAGGCCTGGTGGGCTCTCTCGCCTTCAGCCGGCGACCGGCGTGAGCGGTTCCGCCCCGGCGAGGACTGCGCGCGTGTTCGCTGCTGCCAGCTCCCACATCGCCTGTCGTGCCTCCCTCGTCGCGCTGCCGAGGTGGGGCAGAACGTAACAGTTGGGCTGATCCCTGAGCTCGGCCGGAATCTCCGGCTCATCGAGGAAAACGTCGAGCCCGGCGCCTGCCAGGTGGCCGGACCGAAGGGCCTCTGCCACCGCCGCCTGGTCCAGCACTGCGCCGCGCGCCGTGTTCACGAGAATCGAGCCGGGCTTCATCTCGGCAATTCGAGCGGCATCGATCAAGCACTCGGTTTCCGGCGTCAGGGGCACGTGCAGGCTCACCACGTCGGACATGGCAAGCAGGGATTCGAGCCGCTCCTGCCGCCTGCCGCCCGTCTCCGCTTCCAGCTCGGCGGACGCAGACCGATCCCAGTACACGATCTCCATCCCCAACGCCCGCGCCCGTCGCGCCGTGGCGACGCCGATGCGACCGGCACCGAGAATGCCCAGGACCCTGCCTTGCAGCCCCATTCCCAGAAGCTGGGTCGGGTGCCACCCGTCCCAATCACCGCTCCGCGCCAGTTCCAGGCCTTCGCGCATTCGGCGGGCTACTGCCAACAGGAGGGCGATCGCCAGGTCAGCCGTGGCGTCCGTCAGGACATCCGGAGTGTTCGTGACTTCGATCCCTCGTGACCTTATGGCCGGGATGTCCAGGTTGTCGGTCCCCACTCCGTAGTTGGCCACGATGCGGAGCGCCGGATACCGATTCAATTCTGGTTCCGCCACCGCCTGGGAAACGAGGGGTATCACGGCGGCGACCCGGGCGTTCAGCACCTCGCCAGGACCATCGGCGGGCCGAGCGAACACGGTCCCGGCGCCGTCCGGCCAATCCGGCGCATCGCCTGACAGACCGCGCAGTTCCGGTGCTACCAGAACCAGAGACCGTTCATTCATCAGTCGATTCCGAACCGGGTACCGGCGACCCGACGGCCGACCGCCGTCGAGTGCTGAAGAATTCTCGTAGCAATATCGAGGATTCGTCGCTCAGCAAGCCGGGATCCACGGCCACGTGGTGATTCAGCCGTTCATCCTGTACGAGGTTGGCCAACGAGCCGCACATGCCGGCTTTCGGGTCGCTGGCCGCGAACACGAGACGGGGAATCCGCGCCAGGACAGTCGCCCCCGCACACATCGCGCATGGCTCGAGCGTGACGTACAGCGTGTGATCCATCAGCCGCCAGTCGCCAAGCTTCTCGGCAGCCTGTCGAATCACCAGTATTTCCGCGTGCGCCGTCGGATCCGCCCTTTCGCGGGTACGATTGTGATCGGCAAGTACGGATCCATCAGGCGCCAGGAGCACCGCTCCGACCGGAACCTCGTCGCGCCCTGCGCCCAGACGCGCTTCCGCCAGGGCTCGCTCCATGCACTCGAAGTCGAGCGCGGAGAACAGCTCCGTCACGAAGGATCGTCCGACGCAGCAGCAGCTCGAGCGGCGATCGCAGCCAGCGCCCGATCGATTCGCTCCACGGAGCGTTCTCTGCCCAGCAACGTGAGGACATCGAAGATCCCGGGGCTCTCGGCCGAACCCATCAGCGCCAGCCTCAGTGGCTGAAACAGCTTCCCGGCACCGATCCCGAGTCGTTCCGCCGCCGCACGCAGCGCCGACTCCAGCGTGTCATGGTCGTAAAGCGTGACGCTCTCGATCTCGCCGCGTGCCGCCTCGAGGCGTTCGCTCGCCTCTCCCGAGTTCTTCCAGTGCTTGTTCGCGGCTTTCTCGTCGTATTCGAGATCCTCGAGGGGGGTGAAGAACGGCCGCGCCTGCTCTGCCATCGACTCGACCGTCCGGGCACGCGTCTTCACGAGATCGGTCACCGCGAGCAGCCGTTCCCGCTCCAGGATCGCCCGATCCCGTTCCACGTCCGGCAACAGGTCGAGCACCACGGGCGCGAGGCGCTCCGCTGTCTTCAACTGCAGGTGTCGGCCGTTCAACCACTCCAGCTTCTCCGCGTCGAATACGGAACTCTTCTTCAAGATCCTGTCGAGCGAGAACGCCTCGATCAGCTCGCGCAGGTCCATGACTTCCCTGTCATCGCCGGGCGACCATCCGAGGAGGGCGAGGAAGTTGACCAGAGCTTCGGGAAGGATTCCCTCCTCCCTGTAGGCTTCGACGGATGCGGCGCCGTGGCGCTTTGACAGGCGCTTTCCGTCCGGTCCGAGAATCATCGGCACGTGCGCGAACAATGGCGGCGTAGCGCCGAGAGCCTGGTAGATCAGCACCTGCTTGGGCGTGTTCGACAGGTGGTCGTCGCCGCGCAGTACGTGAGTAATGCCCATGTCGATGTCGTCGGAAACGACTGCCAGGTTGTATACGGGTGTGCCATCGGACCGCAGAACCACGAAGTCGTCCATGTGTGCGTGCTCGACGGTCGTCGGTCCGTGGACGATATCGTCAAAAGTCGTCGCTCCTGCGGGAATCCCGTAAAACAGGGCGAACGGCTCACCGGCCTCGAACCTGGCGGCAGTTTCCTCTTCGCTGTGCCCGGGAACTTCGCTGCGACGAAGCGGTCTCGCCTCTTCACGCAGCCGGGCTCTCACTTCGGCCAGCTCATCCTGATCGGCGAAGCATCGCCATGCCCTTCCGGCCTCGAGCAGCGTCCGGGCATCTTCCCGGTGCCGTTCGATTCCGTCCGCCTGGTGAACCGGTGGCTCATCCACCTCGAGGCCCAGCCACTCCATCGCGTCCAGGATCTGTCCGGTCATCTCTTCGCTCGACCGTTCCCGATCGGTATCCTCGATGCGAAGCAGAAAGCTCCCCCCCTGATTGCGGGCGAACAGGTAGTTGAACAGGGCAGTCCGGGCCCCTCCGACGTGCAGGAAGCCCGTCGGACTTGGAGCAAAGCGAACACGTGGTGAAACAGTTTTATTGTTTGATTTTAACATCTTTTAATTCATGTTATTTGTGATATATTCCCGGCCCCGCCAGGTGAGTCTCCGTCCGCACCCGATCCGCCCGGCTGCCCAATTCGGGTCGAGTGGCGAGCCTCTGGTCAGACTCTCATTTTGCAGGCGAGACGAACTGTACGCCAGCGCCTCCGTCCGGTCGCGTGACCACCGGCGGCAGGCTTCCACATGTATTCGCGAGACCGGCGACTAAGAGAGATTGTCCATGCCCGACTCACGTCCCATATACCTGCTTCCGGGTCTCCGCAGCCCGTTCACCCGTATCGACAGGGAGCTTTCCCGCTTCGATGCCCTGAAGCTCTCGGTTCCGGTCCTCCAGCAGACAGTCGCCGGGTCCAGGGGAACCGGTGTGGAACGATCCGGCGAGGTAGACATGGTGTTGTGGGGAGCAGTCATTCCTGACCTCCGGGTCAGCAACTGGGCTCGAGAGGTCTGGCTGGACGCCGGCCTGGATCCGCACGTCCCGGCGCAATCGGTTGTGCAGCAGTGTGCCACGAGCCTCGCCGCCGCGACGCAGGCGGCCGCATCGATCCGCACGGGTCATGGAGAACTCGCCCTGTGTGGCGGAGTCGACTCGATGTCGAATACGCAGATCGGGCTTTCCGATGGCCTGAGTCGGGCGATCCGCCGGGCGGGATCCGCCCGCGGGGCGACAGCCTTGTTTCGCCAGGTCCGTTCCGTGCATATGAAGGACTTGCGTCTCGCCATTCCGGCGGTGAAGGAGCGAGCCACGGGCAAGTCGATGGGCGAGCACTGCGAGGAGATGGCGCGGGAGTGGAAGATTCCCCGTGCGGAGCAGGATCGATTCGCCGTCGCCAGTCACCGAAATGCCATGAAGGCGGCGGACAGGGGATTCTTCAGACCGCTGCTCGTATCGCCCGGTACGTTCGGAGTCGATGCCGACACCCTGCCCCGCTCCGACACATCTGAGCAGGCCCTGTCCGCGCTGCGGCCGGTTTTCGACCGGAACCGCGGTACGCTGACAGCGGGGAATTCGTCACCCCTAACGGATGGAGCGGCAGCTTGCTGGGTCGCCGGTCCGGCGGGCCTGGGCCGATTGCCGGAATCGGTGCCGAGGGTACGCCTGCTCGACTGGGAGCAGGCAGCGATCGACCCGCACCGCGAAGGATTGCTCATCGCGCCGGCGATCGCGATCCCGCGACTGCTGGATCGTCACGGTCTCCGGTATGCCGACATTGACCTCTGGGAGATCCACGAGGCCTTCGCCGCGCAGGTACTGTGCACCATTAAGGCCCTGGAGTCCGCGCAATGGGTCCGCGACAACAGTGGGGTCACGGCGGACATGGGGAAGTTCCCACTCGACAGGATCAACCCGAACGGCGGAAGCCTCGCTATCGGCCATCCATTCGGAGCGACCGGGGCCCGAATCCTCTCGCAATGCGCAGCAGAACTTTCCGGGCGCCCGCCCGGCTCGCGAGCCGTAGTCAGTGTGTGCGCCGCGGGAGGGCTCGGTCACGTCGCCATGCTCGAGTCGATCTGACCGCCGCGCAGCCCGGCGCACGGTTCGGACTGATTTCAGGTTCTGTTCGCTACCTGGTGAATCGAGACGCCGGATGGCGGGCGACCCACGCCAGCCTGACGAGGACCAGGAAGACGAGGGCGCCGAGTCCCACGTGGACCACGCGCAGAGTGCCGTTCAGCATGGTCACGACCATGCTCGCGCCGACCACGAGTTGAAGCACGGCCACCACCAGGGCCAACAGCGATACCCTCCTGATGTCAGGATCCCATGGACGGACCCGACCCATCACGATGGGTAGAACGAGGCACCACATGACGAGCAGGTAGGCCAGCAAGCGGTGGCCCCAGTGCATGTGAATGAGCGGATTCCCTCCGGCGGGCATCCACGACCCGTTACACGCGGGAAAGCCGAGGCAGGCGTGCCCCGCTTCCATATTCGCCACCAACCCTCCAGCCACCACGACGACGAATGCGAACAGCGCCGACCACAGGCCGAGCGCAGAAGCGCTGTCCTTCACCAGCGCGCGCCTTGGCCCGAGTGCTTCGCTGGCGGCAACGGTAAGCGTGGCCAGCAGGGCCATCGCGGTTCCCAGATGCAGGATCACTGATGCCGGTGGAAGCTCCAGCCACACGGTGATCGCCCCCAGCAGGATCTGGATGATCAACAGGACGACGGCCAGAATGCTCAGCCGGCGAAGACGCGACCAGGTACCCGTAACGGACGCGTCGATCTGCGGACCCTCGCTACGAGAAGCCCGTGCGGCGCGGAGCGCGAGCAGGACGATGATCACCGACACCGCGAGGGCGACGATTCTGTGGCCGTATTCGATCGACGTCGGAAGGTCGAAGGTGGGGATCAACTCACCGTTACAAAGGGGCCAGTCGTCCCCACAGCCCATACCACTTCCCGTAATGCGGACGAATCCACCAAGCACGATGAGCGCGAGGCTGGAACCCGCGCCGAAGAGGGCGAGACGACCCCACTTGTTCCGGGCTGACTCTGGATGATTCAAGACGCCCCCTGGCGAGTGGATCGGAAGTGCGGCCCCCGGACGTATGGACCCCGTGGGCGCCCCGGGATTAGGTTCCCGTCGTCACGCGGCAGAACATAGACGGCGTGGCCGGGGATCGCCACGCGCCCCTCCTCAACCGGTCCAACGAGGAAGATGAACGAGTCGAGCCGCAAGAGCACACATCGAACCTCTCCACTCGGGCGACTGTTGTCGCGTCTCCAGCCCTACCGGAGTGCTCTGATGGTGGCCGGAGTGGCGCTGGTGGCCAGCGCCGCGATCGGGCTCGCCTTCCCTCTCGTCGTCCGGTACCTGATGGACGCGGCGTTCGAGATGCGCGATGCCGAGACTCTCAACCGTGTCGCGATATTTCTGATCGGAATGTTCGGCATCCAGGCGGTACTCAACTTCGTGCAGGTATTCCTGCTCGGAGCAACCGCCGAGAAGGTCGTAGCCGGGCTGCGAACGGACCTCTACTCGCATCTGCTGACCCTGTCACCGGGGTTCTACACGAATCAGAGTTCCGGAGAGCTCACGAGCAGGCTCTCATCGGACTGTTCCACGCTCGGAACGGTGCTCAGCCACCAGGTGGCCGAGTTCGTTCGGCAGGTGCTGTTCCTGTTCGGCGGGCTCGCGCTGCTCGCGGTTCTCCATTCCCGCCTGATGCTGACTACGGTCACCGTCGCGCCGATCGTCGTGCTCAGCGCTTATGCATTCGGACAGATCCTGCGCAGCAAGAGCACCAAGGTGCAGGATCGACTGGCCCGGGCGAATGCAGCCGCGGAGGAGGCCCTGACGCAGATCCCGATCGTGCAGAGCTTCGTGCGCGAGGGCTGGGAGGAGCAGCGCTACGGGTCGCGGATTCAGTACGCCCTGCGCGAGGCCGTCGGCAAGTCGCTGGTGCGCGGGATCTTCTTCGGCCTGGTCACGTTCATAGCCTTCGGTGGTGTGGCCGTAGTTCTGTGGGAGGGCGGTCGGCTGGTGCTCGCGCAGGAAATCACGGCGGGCGAGCTGGTATCCTTTCTCCTGTACGCCGTCACGGTTGCGGCCGCGATCACCGCCCTCGCGTCACTGTGGTCCGGGTATCAGGAAGCGATGGGCGCCGCTCAGCGAGTGTTCGACCTCATGGACACCGAGCCGGAGATCAAGGAACCGCGGCATTCTGCGGCGCTGCCGCCGGCCAGCAATCCCGGCGGTCTGGCATTCGATGACGTGTGGTTCCGTTATGGCCAGGACGAGCCGTGGATCCTCAAGGGTCTCAGCGTCGAAGTCCGACCGGGCGAGGCGGTCGCACTGGTAGGACCCAGCGGGGCCGGAAAGACGACAATCGCGTCGCTCGTACCTCGATTCTGGGACCCGACGCAGGGTCGCATTACCCTGCGTGGAACGGACCTGAGGCGAATTCCGTTGATCGAACTTCGGACGGCCGTCGGGATCGTCCCGCAGGAGCCCATGCTGTTTGCCGACACGATCGCGGCCAATATCGCGTACGGCAGGCCGGAGGCCGGGCCCGAGGAGATCGAGCGAGCGGCTCGACTGGCGCACGCACACGAGTTCATCGAACGCCTCGCGGAGGGATACGAGAGCCAGGTCGGAGAACGCGGAACCCGGCTCTCCGGCGGACAGCGCCAGCGAATCGCCATTGCCAGGATCTTCCTCAAGGAGCCGGAAATCCTCATCCTGGACGAGGCCACGAGCAGCCTCGACACCGAGAGCGAGCAGCTGGTGGAGCAGGCGCTCGAAACGGTCATGGAGGGAAGAACGACGCTGATCATCGCGCATCGCCTGCGCACTGTGCAGCGAGCAGACCGGGTACTCGTGATCGATGGTGGAGAGATCCTGGAACAGGGCAAGCACGGGGAGCTGGCGGCTGCGGATGGCCTGTATGCGAGATTGTATCGCGGGCAGTTGCTGGATCCGAGCCCCCCGCTGGAAGATCTCCCGAGCGGAATCTGATCCCGGTCCTGACTTCAGGCTTCGGGCTGCTCGCCCGCGCCTTCGGCCATCAGCCGGCCGACATCCCGTAGCAGTGTCTCTTCGGTCTGCGGTCCCACATAGGTCCGGCGGATCACTCCGTCCCGACCGATGAGCATCGTGAAAGGATAGCCAGGCGCCGCGAATCTCGTGACCGCTACCGCGTCCGACACGATCCAGATCGGGTAGTTGATCCCGTAGTCCTCCGCGAAGCTCATGATGTCTTCGGGACTCCCGGAGCCCACGGCCGGCGCGATGATCGTACCACCCATGGCGGCCAGGCTTTCCTGCGCCCTGACGAGGTGCGGTATCTCGACCCGGCAGGGCGGACACCAGGTGCCCCAGAAGTTCAGAACCACTACCTGCCCGCGGTAGTCGCTCAGGTAGGCCGTTTCTCCATCCAGGGTCGCGAATTCGACTTCGGGGACCGGGATTTCGAGCCAGTCTGAAGGCCCCACCTCGATCGGCGGCCGGCTGGTGGCCGCGGCCGTCGCGCCAGCTCCGAATCTCGGATCCGACGTATCCGTCAGAGCGTGTCCGGTTCGATAGCCAAGCACGCTCGCCGTCAGGACGGCGAGGCTGAAAGCGAACAGGATCAGCGACCGGCGGAGCGTCACGGGGCCCTGCTGAACGGGTAGTACTCAGCAGCGAGAGTGCACCCGGCGAGGTGGTGAATTCGAGCTGCGCCTACGGCATCCTCCCTCGAGACCGGCGGAATCCGGTAGCTCAGGGAGGCCTCGTTTACCAGCGTCATCAATTTGCTGAACGGTACCGCGGGAAGCTGCCCAGCACCGCTCGACTCCAGGGCCCGCTCGAAGTGGCGGCGGTCGCCGGTAACGAAGGTGAGCAGGGCCCCGGGCGTGAGCGCCTGGATCTGACGCGACTGGGTTCCCGGATTCCGCGTCTTGAGATCCAGGATCAGCTCTGAATACCGCCACAGCAGGTCGAGGCAGAAGTCGAGCTCGGCCTCGGTCTGGATCGGGTCCAGGTCGATCTCCGGACGCAGCGGCTCGCAGACTACCGTATCCGGAGGGGGTACGCGCGCCTCGAACTGCCGCACGATCTCCTTTCGAGCCTGCGTTCCGTAAGGCACTTCCACCCGAAGTCCGTCGTATTCTGTACGTCGATTGGCCAGCGTCCACTGGAAATGCCACCTGGTGCCCGCGAAAGCCTCTCGAACGGCTGCCACACAACCCAGGAACTCTGCCGCATCAAGGGAGGGCACTCCGCGAGCACCTCTGATCCTGACGACCGTCCATTCATTCATGCGCCGAACTTCGGTGCGTGGTGGAAGGACCGCAACCGGCGGACCAGGTTGAGTTCCCGACCCATCGCTTGGGTTGGTGCGGGTGTGGCAGTCTACGGGCCGGGATCAGCCGATTCACAGGCGTTGATTTGGGCAGCCGACGCCGCGCTGTACGAAGCCAGGCGACTCGGGAGGGACCGCGTCCTGGATTCCGAGTCGGCCGGCGAGACCCGGGGCCGGACGAACGCTTCCGTGCGCACTCGCAGACCGCCTGCCTGATTCGCGGCCGAAGATCCTGAATGCACGCCGCCCCCCCGGACCGATGTCCGGGGGGGCGGTTGCCCGGAGGATTCAAGGCTGCGACGGGGCGGCCCCCCTGTTCGTTCCAGACCCGTCACAGCACCGCCATTCTCCGTGAAGTAAGAATGACAGGGCACAGTCACCCGAGCGTCACCCCGCAGTCACCAGACCCGGCCTGGGCTCGGAGTCGCCGGAATGGCCCGTCTCCTGATGCCGCCGATCGTCCGTCTTCCCGTCCTCACCTGCGGCAGGGTCTTCGGCCGCCCGCGTGCGCATATGCCGGACCAGGAAGTGGCTGAAGTCGTCGAGCAACGAGTGCATGACGGGGAGCAGGATCAGCGTAAGAAACGTTGCAAATGCCAGCCCCGCGATAACGGCGATCGCCATCGAGCCCCACCAGGCAGCCTGTTCCCCACCCCAGTAAAGGTCCGGTCGCAGGTGCGAGTACAGGCCCTCGAAGTCGAAGTTGAGGCCGATCGCCAGGGGGATCAGCCCCACGATCGTCGTAATCGCCGTCAGCGTGACTGGGCGAAACCGTGTCAGGCCTCCCTGGATCAACGACTCCCGCTCCTCCACGCCGTCTCTCGTGCGCAGGATCCCGATGTAGTCGACCAGGACGATCGCATTGTTGACGACGATTCCGGCCAGGCTGATCACTCCGACACCTGACATGATCACGCCGAACGGCATCCGGAACACAAGCAGTCCGACGAGAACGCCGACCGTGGACAGAAGCACGGTACTGAGGATGAGCACCGGCTTCAGAACCGAGTCGAATTGCGATACGAGAATGAGACCGATGAGGAACAGGGCCATGATGAACGCGCCGCCGAGGAATTGCTCGGACTCCTGTTGCTCTTGCTGCTGACCCGTGTACGTCAGGCGATACGCCGCGGGCAGTTCCTGGGCGAATGGCCGCAGCGTCTCCTGGACCTCCGCCAGCACGGCATTCGCGTTGTTGCCGGCCCGCACGTCGGCCGAAATCGTCACGACCCGGTCGAGGTCCTTTCGATTGATCCCGCTGAAGCTCTCTTCCACGCGCCAGCTGGCCACCGCTGAAAGTGGAACCTGGATTCCCTCTTCTGTGGAGATTGTCAGGTCCGACAGGGACGTCAGGTCACTTCGGTAGCGCTCGGCCAGCCGCACGACGATGTCGTATTCGTCCTCTCCGTCGCGGAATTCGGACGCTTCCGTTCCGTTTATCGCGCTTCGGACAGTGAGTCCGATCTTCTGCGTGTTCAGCCCGAACAACTTCGCCCGTTCCCGGTCTACCTCGATCCGAAGCTCCGGACGGGCCTCGGCCAGATCGCTCTCCAGGCCTTCGAGTCTGGCCGCGACCGGAGCGTTGGAGAGAATCTGGATGGCCCGGTCTCCCAGCAGCTGCAACTGCTCGAAGTCCTCACCAGATATTTCGATGCTCACGGGTAGTCCCGTGGGCGGACCTTCCTGGGGCTTGTCCACCGTGATTTCAGCCCCCGCAATCTCGCTTCCGATCGAGTTTCTCATGTGCTCGAGGGTCTCGAACGAGTCGAATTCGCGGTCCTTGAAGTCCGCGAGAGACACGGCGACAGTCGCGTATTGCGTACCGCTCTCGTTGCCGAATCCCCCGACCCTCTGTCCCGTCGTCGCGACGACCGACTCGTAATCCACGGCCTCCTTCAGCTCGGCCAGCTCCCGCTCTACCTGCTGCGTAATCTCGTCAGTGACCTCCGCGCGCGTTCCGGTTGGCGTCTCGATCTGTACCCACACGGTTTCAGGCGGCACGCTCTCGGGGAAGAACTCGATCCCGTTGTTGAATACCGAGAACAGGGCCACGACCACGACGAGTACCGCGACTGCCTGTGAAACCAGCAGGAACCGGCGGCGCATGGACCAGCGGAGCACCCGCTCGTACTCGCGCAGGACTTTCGGCTGGGACACCTCCCGCACCCAGAGTCCGATGGGCGCCAGCACTCGTCCGTTCAGCCACCACAGCCCTGCGCCGGTCAGTACGAGCAGAGTCGCAGTGATCGGGTTTCGGATCCCTATCGCCACCAGGATAACCCCGACCAACCCCCATACCGTGAGCTTCGCTTCCCTGGTGAGGTGCATGCGGGGTTCGTCGTCCAGCCGCATGAACAGAGAGCACAGGGTCGGATTTATCACGAGGCCTACGAACAGGGAGGATGCCAGCGTGATGATCAGGGTCTTCGGCAGGTACGACATGAATTCGCCGACGATGCCCGGCCACACGAGAAGCGGAGCGAATGCCGCCAGCGTCGTGACCGTAGCGGCGACCACCGGCATCGCGACCTCCGCCGTCGCGTACTTGGCGGCCTCCTTCTTACCGAATCCCTCCTCCCGGAATCTGAAGATGTTCTCGACGACCACGATCGCATTGTCGACCAGCATCCCGAGGGCCAGGATCAGTGAGAAAAGGACGACCATGTTCATCGTCATCCCGATCAACTGGATGATGCTGAACGACAGGAACATGGACAGCGGAATGGCGATGCCGACGAACGAGGCATTCCGCAACCCGAGCGCGAACAGCAGGACGGCAACGACGAGTATCAGCCCGGAGATGATGTTGTTCTCGAGGCTGCTCACCATGTCACGGACGTATCCAGCATTGTCGGAAGTTACCGAAACCTCGGTACCCGGCGGAAAGTCGGGACGCATCTCGGCGATCGCGGCGCGGACGGCGTCCGACGTCTCGATGATGTTCTCGCCGGAGCGCTTCGAAACGCTGAGTGTCACAACCGGATTCCCGTCCAGTCGCGCGAAGCTCTCCCGTTCCTTGAATCCGAAGTCCACTGTCGCCACGTCTCGCACGTACACGGGGCCCTGTTCCGTCGCGAGGACTACGATGTCCTCGATCGGATTCGTCTCCTCGAACTCGCCGGGGATTCGCACGAGGTACTTGATCTCTCCGACGTCGATCGTCCCGCCGGGCACCGTGACGTTCTCTTCGCGGATCGCGTCGATCACGTCGTCGTAAGTCACTCCGTAGTACTTGAGCTTCGCCAGGTCGACATCGACCTGGACTTCGCGCTCCAGACCACCCGACAGAGTTACGCTGAGTACCGCCGGGATCTGTTCGATCTCGTCCTGGAGATCCTCGGCGAGCGCCTTGAGGCGAACCAGGCTGTAGTCACCGGCCACGTTTACCTGGAGAATCGGAAAGTCCGAGAAGTTGAACTCCAGGATCTGGGGCTCCTCTGCCGCGGGCGGGAGCTCCGGCTTCGCGATATCTACCTTCTCGCGCACCTGCTGGAGAGCCTCGGTCATGTCCATCCCCGCCTCGAACTCCGCGGTAATGGTCGAGACGCCCTCGACGGAACTGGAGGTAAGAGTCTTCAACTCCGAAATCCGATTCAGCTCCTCCTCGATCGGGCGGGTGATCAGCGTCTCGATATCCTCCGGGGCCACCCCCGGGTAGACCGTGTTCACCGCCACGAATGGGACCGTGACGTCGGGTGTGGCCTCCTTCGGCACGGTCACGTACGACCACAGGCCTGCGAGCAGGATGATCGCGAGAAGCACCAACACGCTCGTGGGGTGGTCCACCGAGAAGGAAGTAAGCCAGAATTCCTTGTACTTCCCCGTGTTGCCCGTCATCGTCCGTCCCCTCCACCATTCACGACCTGCACACGGTCACCCGGATCCACGAGCTGGTGTCCCTTTGTCACCAGCAGGTCACCAGGCTCCAGCCCTCTCTCTACCACCGCGCGATTCTCGAAGGTCGGACCCAGCACCACGGGCCTGGCCTCTGCCACTGGTGAGCCGTCCCGCTCGACCACCACGAATACCTGGTAGCCCAGCTCCGTTCTGAGGACGACCTCCTGCGGCACGACGACGACGTTTTCGAGGCGCTCGGTGGCCACCCTGACGTTGGCGATCATCTGTGGCTTCACCGCTCCCGCCGGATTGTCCATCAGGATTTCGATCGGAAACGTGCGACTGCCCGGATCGATGGCTTCTCCCACGTACCGGATCGTGCCTTCGAACGGTCTTCCCTGCAGCACGTCAAAGGTGATGATCGCCGTGCCACCTGCCGCGATGAACGGCCCGAAGCGCTCCGGGACTCCACCCGTGATCTTGAGTCTCTTCGTGTCGATCACCCTCGCGATCCTCGTACCGGGGATCACGCCCTCTCCGGCATCGACGTATCGGTCATCCACGATACCGGCCACGGGGGATCGGACGGTGGTTCGGTCCAACCGGGCCTGCAGCAGGTTCAGTCGGGCATTGGACTGCTGGGCCTGAGCCTTCGTCTGCAGGAAGGTGATCTCGCTGCCGATCCGCTCTTCCTCCCATACCTGCTTCTGTCGCAGATACCGCTCACGATCCAGTTCGGCGCTGGCGCGTGCTTCTTCCACCTGCGCTCTGAGGATGTCGTCGTCTATCTTCGCGATCGGAGCGCCTCGCCCGACGCGATCGCCCTTCTCGGTGAAAAACCTGACCAGCCGTCCTCCC